>NZ_JBMERR010000014.1:0-140058 GCF_048820915.1 Cribrihabitans pelagius
GACAATTACTCTGGCCAACATGGTCTGCAACATGGGCCGATTGCGACGGCTTCTCAGCCGAACTGCGCCCGCCTAACGGCTCACGCCCCTCGAACCTACAGCGCTAAGCCAATCAGGCCGCAGTAGCAGCCCCCCAGGGCTGCTCATATTACCCCGCACATCAGAAAATCGCGGTTTTCGGAGGTGTCCAGTTCATCTTGCTCTCGACACGGCTCCGGCGATGGTATCCGCTCCATCGCCGCCAGAAGGCGCGGCCGAGGTGTCGCGAGGCACTGACCGCCCCGTTCCCGGCGATGGCTCCGGCACTTGCAGATTTCCAGGACTTGGCGTTCTTGCGCGGCGGGAGGACGGCATGAGCGCCGCGGGCCGCGATCGCGTCAAAGCATTTGCGCGTGCCGCAGGCCATCGGCGGTGATCGGTCCAATGCCCTGATCGGACGGGAGCTGGTTCAGCAGTCCGGGTAGCACGGGGGCAACACCGGCGGTGCTGGCGGTGACCTCGGCGGCGCGCACTTCCGGCGTTTCCGCGTCTGTGCCTATGTGTATCTCACGCCAGATGCGGCGTTTCGGGCCGCCGCGCTTGCCTGCGGTCCATTCCCCTTCGCCTTCGGCCTTGCTACCGGTGCTGCCGAGGAGGAGGGTCAGCGGGCCAGTGCCGCTGCGATAGGGCAGGCTCACGTCCAAGGTCTTCTGACGGCGGCACCGGGGGCTGAAATCCGGGACAGCCCAGTCCAACCCGGCCAACCGCAAAAGGCTCCGGACGAAACCCGCCGCCTGCCACAACGGCATACCAAACAGCACCTTCATCATCAGGCAGGTCTGGATCGCGGCGCCGCTGACCTGGCACTGGCGTCCACGCCTGCCGCCCGGCGGCTGCACCCGGATCATCTCCGGGTCAAATCAGATTGGCAGCAATCCGCGCTGTTTCAGCGCGTCATTGTAAGACGGTCAGTTCGTGGTCTTGTGCTTCGCAGGGACCCAACTGCTCTTGGCTTCCAGCTATCAGGCTGGATTCACGCAGTGAATCCCAAGCCGGATTTATGCAGCAAAGCCAGGGGGCGGATATCTTCGTCTTCTACGGCCACGCCATCAGCGGCGAAAAGCAATGGCGGGAGAAGATCGGAGATTTCGATACCGCCGAGGACAACATCGAGCTGACCGGCACCCAAGACACGGCCTTCGGCGAGTTGGAAATTTTCTACAATTCCGGCAGCGACGCGACCATCCTCAACTACGGCGAGGGGCCGATCGTCCCGGCGGCAGCTCTGCGTCAGGCCGCCTGATCCGCGCCCAGCCCCTTGGGCATGCTCAGCCCCAGGATGCGGCGCGCTTCGGCCCAGCTTGCGACGGGCCGGCCGTGGCGGCCGCAGATTTCCGCCACGCGGCCCACCAGCGCGGCGTTCGACGGCGCCAGCGTGTCGCGGCCGAGGCGGACGTTGTCTTCCAGACCGGTGCGGGCATGTCCGCCCGCGGCCACCGCCCATTCATTCAGGACAATCTGCCGGGCGCCGATCCCCGCCGCGCACCAGGGCGCCTCCGGGCCGAACAGGCGCTTTACGGTCTGCACATAGTAGTCGAACACGTGCTTGTCCGCGGGCATCGCGTTCTTCACCCCCATCACGAACTGGATATAGGGCGTGCCCGCCAGCTGGCCCTGGTCCGCCATTTCCTTGGCTTTCAGGATGTGGCTGAGGTCGAAAGCCTCGATTTCCGGCTTTACGCCATGCGCCAGCATTTCCGCCGCCAGCCAGTCCACAAGTTCCGGCGGGTTTTCGTACACGCGCGCCGGAAAATTGTTGGAGCCCACCGACAGCGACGCCATGTCCGGCTTCAGCGGCAGCATGCCGCCGCGTGTCTTGCCCGCGCCCGAGCGGCCGCCGGTGGAAAACTGCACGATCATGCCGGGGCAGTGTTTCTCGACGCCCTCTTTCAACGCCGCGAATTTTTCCGGATCCGACGACGGCGTCTCATCATCGTTGCGCACATGGGCATGAACGATGCTGGCGCCGGCCTCGAAGGCAGCGTGGGTGGAGTCGATCTGTTCCTGCACGGAGATCGGCACGGCGGGGTTGTTGGCTTTGCGGGGCAGGCTGCCCGTGATTGCCACACAGATGATGCAAGGTTTGGTCATGTCGTCCTTCAGGTTTCCCGGGTTATCAGCGCATCGGCAGGCGGCGGCCCGAAGGGGGGCTGAGCCACTGCGGCCTGTCCTCTCCCCCGCTGTTCCGGTTCCGGGGCTGCGCCGTGCAACCGCCGCATTTCACCCTCGGAGAAGAACATCCATTCGGCCTCATCCCTTGTCCGGCGGGTGCAGCCCGGACATGGAGTATCGAAATTCTTGCACATGAGGTCTCCTCCCTGGGTGGTTCGAGGGTCAGGCGGCCTCCGGCGCGCGGGCTGGCATCTTCTCCAGCGCCGCCGCAAAGTACGGCCGGAAGCCTACGGGGTGTTCGCTCATCGGGAAGTGGCCCAGCTCGTCCATAATGGCGAGCGTCGCGCCCGGGATCGCCTCGGCCGTGCGCCGCGCGTCTTCCGGCGTGCAGGTGAGGTCATAGGCCCCCGCGATGATATGCACCGGCGTCCTGGCGGTATTGATCGACGGCAAGCGCGCAATCAGGCTTTCATCTCTGGTGTAGAAGGAGAGGTCGCCGCGGAACACGCCGGGGCCGCTCTGCATGAACATCCACAGCGTGTTCCAGCGTTCAGCATCCGGCGCAAAGGGAGAGATATTGGCGGACACCAGCGCCGCGCCCATTTCGCCGCCGTGCGCGTCCGGGCGATGGAACCAGTCGATCTCGTACCATGCGGGCTGGAAATCAGAAGCCTCGATGGCGATGAAACCGCTGAATTTCTCCGGGTGCAGCGCCGCGAGCTGCAGGGCGATACGCCCGCCCATGGAACAGCCCGCCAGCACCGGACGCACCAGCCCCAAGCCGTCGATCACCGCCAGCACCGTCTCGATATAGGCGTCGGTGGTCAGCAGGTATTCCTGCGTCTGGAACCCTTCGGGCGGCAGCGACTTGCCGTGCCATGGCATGTCAAAGGCGATCAGGCGGTTGCCTTTGGTGATACCCGCATCGTTCATGAGGTGGCGCCACTGGCGGGTATCCGCGCCGGCAGTGTGCAGGCACAGCACCGGGCGCCCCTGCCCTGCCTCTTCGAAATAGATCCGGCGCGGCGCGCCCTCGACGGTGACGGTCAGATACCGCCCGGTGATGGGATCGATGCTCATGCTGCCGCCTCCTTTTCCTGCCGCGGCAGGGCCAGCACTTCCTTGAAGAAGCGCAGGTTCTTGACGAGGGCGAGGATGTCGCCGTCGACCCGGCCGCGGCCAATCTTGACCAGACCGAAGATGTCGTGAAAGCCAGGCTTGGGACGCGGCTGCCAGAACTCCGCCAGCGCTCCAGCATCGGTGCGCAGCGCGAACCGCCAGGGCGTTTTCTTGCTCGGCCCCGGAGTTACGGAGACGAGCTGCCCCTTTTCGAAGATCAGGTAGATTTCACTGCCGTCGACCTCCACAAGCACGGTTTCCGAAAACAGCCGCCCCAGACGCAGCAGATGCGGCGTGCCGTTCAGCCGGTCCTGAATGGTTTTGAATGTGTCCAGCACCTTGGCCTCCTTCCTGCATGATTGCTTTGCCCCAGCTTCCATGGAGACGGCCGGTTCCGCCATGCCACGGCGGGTATTGCGTGATACTCTGGGACCGGCCCGCCAGGCTGTCGGCGCTCCGCCCGAGCGGGCGGGGTATCAGGCAATACCGGCAGCGGCATTGGTTTCACGGCGAATTCGCTGGAGGGTGAGGCTCAAGCGGGCGGAGCGCCGCCCCCGTCCAAGCCAGGAAAGCCAGTTGTGGAGGAAACCCATGGGCATCGTAAACGCAGACAACATCACCGAGGTGGTCATCGGCAGCCTCGGCAAGCACGGCGACATCACCGGCCGTGAACGCGAGATCATGATCTCGCTGATCAAACACCTGCACGGTTTCGTCAAAGACGTCAAATTGCAGCACAGCGAGTTTCTGGCGGCCTGCGGCTATCTCGCGCGGGCCGGTCAGCTCTGCGACGACAACCGGCAGGAATTCATCCTTCTGGGGGACATCCTGGGGGTCGAGGTGCTGGTCGACATGATGACCAACCCGGTCGAAGGCAACGAAAGCGAATCCACCGTGCTGGGGCCGTTCTACCGCGAAAACCCGCCGGTCCTGCCCAAGGGCGCATCGACCATCCAGAAGCACTTCGAAAACGAGGAAACCGCCTATTACGAAGGCTATATCCGGGACGAGAACGGCAACGGCATCGCCGGCGTGACGCTTGATGTCTGGGAGGACGCCCCCAACGGCGTCTACGAAAACCTCGACCCGGACCAGCCGGAGTACAACCTGCGCGGCCGCTTCGAGACCGACGAGAACGGCCACTATGCCTTTGTGGCGGTGCGCCCGGTGCCCTATCCGATCCCGGATGACGAGACCGCGGGCGAGCTTTTGCGCTTTATGGGCCACCACCCGAACCGCCCGGGCCACATGCACTTCATCATCTCCAGGGACGGCTACCGCCCGCTGATCAGCCAGATCTACGACGCCGACAGCGCCTGGCTGGAGGACGACAGCGTCTTTGCGGTGAAGAAAAGCCTGATCGGAAAGTTCAATCCGGCTCCCGAGGAACTGGGCACCGATCTGCACTTCGAGTTCGACTTCGTGCTGAAGGCCGCGGCCAGCGAAAGTCCCCTGGCAGCGGAGTGACCAGGGTTTCTTCCCCAACTTCGGCCCCCGCCTGACGGGGGCCTTTTTTCGTTCCCCGGAGCGTCTATAACTTCAAAGGGGAGGAAACCCATGAACTTCAAGCAGCTGACGTACTTCATCGCCGTCGCCGAAGAGTTGCATTTCGGGCGCGCGGCCGAACGGCTGGACATCGCTCAGCCGCCGCTGAGCCGCCAGATCAAGCAGCTCGAGGAGGAGCTGGGTGCCATCCTGTTCAACCGCGGCCGCAGCGCGACCAGCCTGACGCAGGCCGGGGAGCGCCTGTTGGAGCGCGGCAAATCCATCCTCACCCAGCTCGAGGACACCAAGCTGGAAGTCCGCAGGCTTGGCCAGGGAGCCGAGGGGCGGCTGCGCATCGGCTTTGTCGGTTCGGCGACCTTCGGCATCCTGCCCAACATCATCAAGTCATGCCGTGCCAATTACCCGGAGGTGAACCTCAGCCTCACCCCAATGAACAATGCCCAGCTGCACCGGGCGCTGGTGGCCCGCGAGTTGGACGTGGCCTTTGCCCGCCCGGCGCTGAAGGATCCGGAGTTCCAGACCAGGGAGCTGATGGAGGAGCGGCTGATCCTCGCGCTGCCGGACGCAGTCGACACGGGATCGCGCAGCGTCGCCCGGCTGGAACGCCTGGCCACCCACAACCTGATCCTCTACCCGGAACATCCGCGGCCAAGCTATGCCGATGTCGTCCTGACGGCTTGCGAAAATGCAGGCTTCGAGGTGCCGCTGCGGCTCTGGTGCATGGATCTCCATACCGCGCTGAGCCTTGTGTCGATAGGCGAAGGCGTCTGCATCGTCCCGGAGACGGTCGCTCTGGCGCCCCGCAAGGGGATCAAGTTCCTGAGGATATACCCGGAGATCGCGCGCACGGCCTTGTCGGTGAACTACCGGCTGGACGAACAGGGGGTGCATGTCCACAACTTCATCCGGCTTGCCCAACTCGTGGCCCGCAAGACGCTGTGACCGCCGGCCGGGGGCGCCCGGCGCCGGGGGGGAACCGCCCGGCCTGCTCAGTCCGGGGCCGCCTGGCGCAGGAACCCATCGAAAAAACGGCCAAGCGCGGCGCCGTCATCCAGCGCGAAGATCCCTGCCACGTGCTGATCTGGCCGGACCGCGATAACGCAGCCCTGCGCCCGGTCAATACCGCGGAGATCGAATATGTCCTCCGCCCCGCTCCCGGCACAGAAAACCTTTTCATAGTCGGTCAGCCCGTACCGCCCCTTGCGCGGCATCAGCAGCGGATGCAGGTTTTCCGCCTGCAGCACGTGGTGGTGCTCCTGGAACACCGCGCGCAGGTCAATGAGGCTGTCGATATCGGATCCGGGCGGCGTGAACCGGCGCAGCGGCGAGTCGGCGGCCTCCATCACGAAATCGCAGAACCCCGCCAGCCTCGGCGCCCGGCCGGCGGCATCCAGGCGGCCGGCAAAGGCAAACAGCCGCCAGCGGCCATCCGCCTTTACCACATGCCCCAGGTGCATCGGCTTGCCGTCGAAAAACCGGGTGACCGGCGCCGAATGGAAGCGGGCCCCCAGCTCGACCCCCTTGGCCAGCGCCCGATTTTCATCCCCGGCAGTGATGACTGAAGGGGCGTATTTCACCGCGACCCCGGCCGTGTAGCGCCCGTGCTCGATAAAGTATTTCTGAAACTCCGGCGTATCGCCGCCCGCCGCGTCCTGCTTGCGCTCGGACATGATGCGTGCCCAGTCCCGGTCGAAATCGATCAGGTCCTGCGCCACCGCCTGCCGTTCCGCGGAGTAGCTGTGCAACAGCTCCGGCCTTGCCTGTCCGCGCAGCACAGCCGCCAGCTTCCAGCCGAGATTGAACGCATCCCCCATCGAGACATTCATGCCCTGCCCCGCCTTGGGGCTGTGGGTGTGGCAGGCATCGCCGACTATGAACACATGGGGCAGCCGCTGCCGCTCTGCGTCTTCCGGCACATCGTCGAACTTGCGGCACAGGCGCTGACCGATTTCGTAGACGGACCACCAGGGGGTTTCCCTGACCTCAAAACTGTAGGGCGCAAAGATCCGCTTGGCCGCCGCGATCAAGTCCTCCAGCGTGATGTTGCGCTGCGCCACCCGCTCGTCTTCGGCCAGTTTGTCCATTTCGATGTACAGCCGCACCAGATAGCCGCCTTCGCGGGGGATGATCAGCAGCGTGCCCTCTTCGGCCGAGCGGACCAGCGACTTGAACCGGATGTCGGGGAAATCGGTTACCGCAAGCACGTCCATCACGCCCCAGGCATGGTTGGCCGCCTCACCCTCCAGCCCGCGCCCGATCGCCTTGCGCACCGCGCTGCGCGCGCCATCGCACCCGACGAGATAACGCGCCCGCACCACCTCCTGATGCACCGCCCCCGCCCCGGCGCTGCGTTCCAGCGTGACGGTCACGGGATGGCTGCCCGCACCGGGATCCACCTGCACGTCAACCAGCCGCCGCCCATAGTCCGGCCTCATCCGGGTGGGGGCGTTGCGCATCACTTCGAGGTACATTTCATGCACCCGCGCCTGGTTGAGGATCACATGCGGCATCTCGCTGAGGCCGTCCTCGACATCCCGGACCCGGCCGTTGCGGACGATCCCGCGGCGGCCTTCCGGATCCGGCACCCAAAAGGCCGCCTCGTTCACCCAATAGGCCTCGCGCATGACCTTCCCGGCAAAGCCGAAAGCGTTGAACATCTCCATCGACCGGCAGGACACCCCGTCAGCCTGACCCTTCTCCATCGGGCCCGGCTTCTGCTCGGCGATCCGGGTGGTGATTTCAGGAAAGGCCGCCAGCTGCGCCGCCAGGGTGAGCCCCGCCGGGCCGCATCCGGCGATGAGGACATCCACCTGCTGCGGCAGCCCGTCTGAGGCGTCCGCTTCCGCTTCCGCGGCGCCCGGCGCCGGGTCGAAAATATCCGGATCGCCCGGCCGGAACCCCTCAAGAAAATACTGCATATCTGGTGCTCCTTTCCGTTGGCCGGGCAATCCGGTGTGGCAGCTGTCTTTCACACACCCAGCCAGTCATGCTGAGCCTGCTCGTCGGTGCGGATCTCCTGCGCGGTGCCGGTCCAGACCACCTGCCCCTTGCTGACCACCACGGCATCATCCGCCAGCGAGGTGGCAAAGCCGAAGTTCTGCTCCACCAGGATCATCGGCAGGCCGGCTTCCTTCAGTTCATTCAGCTTATCATGGATCAGTTTCACGATGATCGGCGCCAGCCCTTCGGTAGGCTCGTCCAGGATCAGCAGCCGCGGGTTCATCAGAAGCGCCCGGGCAATCGCCAGCATCTGCTGCTCGCCGCCCGACAGCTCGGTGCCGCCATTGTCCAGCCGCTCCCCCAGCCGCGGGAACAGCTCCAGCACCCTCCCGACCGTCCAGCCGCCCTCCGCTGCCCGGCCGCCGAACCGCTTGGAGACCAGCTCCAGATTTTCGCGCACGCTGAGCGAGGGGAAAATGTCCCGTGTTTCCGGCACATAGGCGATGCCCGCCTTCGCCACGTCAAAGGGTTGCGCGGCAATCGGCTGCCCCTCGAAACGGATGTCCCCTGCCCGCCGCGGCAAGAGCCCCATGATGGTTTTCAGGGTGGTCGATTTCCCTGCCCCGTTGCGGCCCAAGACCGCCAGCACCCGGCCTTTCCGGGCCGTCAGGCTCATCCGGTGCAGCACCTGCGTCTCGCCATAGCCGGATTCAACAGCGTCCAGTTCAAGCATTTTCCCAGCTCCCCAGATAGATTTCCTTGAGCAGCGCCGATCCGCGCGCCGCTCCCGGCAGGCCGTTAAAGACCACCTCGCCATAGTTCAGCACCGTGATGCTGTCGGCCACGTCAAAAGCCAGGTCCATGTCATGTTCGATGATCAGCATGGTCAGATCGCGCGGCAGGTTGTTCAGCAGGCGGTGAAACCCCTTTGCCATCTCCGGCCCCACGCCGCTGGTGGGCTCGTCCATCAAAAGCACCAGCGGCCGGGTGGCCAGCGCCACGCCGACCTCCAGCTGGCGGCGCACGCCATAGCTGATGTCCGACACCCGCGCCTGCAGGCAGGGCACAAGACCCGTCTGCTCCGCCACCTCGGCCACGGTTTCGCGCACCTCGGGGCGGGCCAGGCTATCGGCCCGCAGCCGGGTTGCACAGCCGCAGCGGACCGCCGCGGCGAGGCCCAGGTTTTCCGCCACCGTCAGCCCGTCGAACAGCGTGTTCTTTTGATAGCTGCGCGACAGGCCCCGGCGGGCGCGCTGGGCCACGCCTAGGGGAGTCACATCGGTGCCATCCAGAAGGATCGCGCCGCTGTCGGGGGTCAGCTCTCCTGCCAACTGGTTGAACAGCGTGGTCTTGCCCGCGCCGTTGGGCCCCAGGATCACCCGGCGCTCGCCGCGCTCCAGCTTCAATGAGACGTCGCGGGTGACGTGAACCGCGCCAAATCTCTTGTCCAGGTTACGTGTCTCAAGCATCGTTCACGGCCTCCTCGGTCTGCGGTTTGCGGGCAGGCGCTGCCGGGCGGCGGCCGCCGCCCCATGCCTGCCATCTTGCTTCGAGCCAGCCGAAGATGCCGTTGGCCCGGCTCATTACCACCGCGATGAGCAGACCCCCGACGATCAAGTGCCAGTGGCTCGTGACGGCACTCAACTCGTGCTTCAGCACGACAAAGACGGCCGCCCCGGCGAGCGGTCCGATCAGAGTGCCCAGGCCTCCAAGGATCACCACCACCAGCGCCTCGCCGGAGACGGTCCAGCCCAGCAGGCCGGGCGAGATGTACATGATGTGCTGGGCCGCCAGCGCCCCGGCCAGCCCGGCAACCGCACCGGACAGGCCGAAGATATCCGCCTTCACGCGCCACACGGTGAGGCCCAGCGCGCGCATCCGCTGCTCGTTGTGCTTGATCCCGCAGAATGACCGGCCGAGGCCGGAGCGCAGGATCAACACCGCCGCGCCGTAGACCGCCGCCAGCACCGCCAGGCAGAACAGAGCGAACATGCGGCTGTCGTTGAGGTCGATGCCGATCGCGCTCAGATCCAGCCGGGAGATGCCGCCCAGCCCATCATCGCCGCCGAGGAAAGGCGCCTCGAAAACGTAGGAATAGGCCATCTGGCCGAAGGCCAGCGTCGCCATGATGAAGTAGATCCCGTGGCTGCGCGCACAGACCGCGCCGATCAGCCAGGCCGCCGCACCGCTCAGCGCCATTGCCCCGGCCATCGCCGCGGCAGGCGCCAGCCCGGCCTTGGCCGACAGGATCGCATAGGCGTAGGCACCCGCGCCCATCAGCGCGCCGTGGCAGAGCGACACCATGCCGCCGAAGCCCGCCACCATGTCCAGCGCCAGCACCAGGATGGCGAGGATCAGGATTTCGGTGAGGATCTCGAGGCCGAAATATTCCGCCGTGAGCGCCTGAAACAGGGCCGCACCGGCCAGCAGAGCCAAGGATGCATAGCGGAAGCGAGAATGCCGGAACATCAGCTTATCCTTTCGCGGGAAAGAGGCCCTGCGGACGGGTCACCAGGACCGCCGCCAGCAGCGCATAGATGAGAACGGAGGCGAGCTGCGGCGCCAGCACTGCGCCGAAGGTCTGCACGAAACCATAGATCAGCGAGCCGGCGATCGCGCCCTTGAGCGAACCCAGGCCGCCAATCACGATGACGATCAGCGTCGGGATCAGGATCTGCAGCCCCATGTCCGGCGTCACGCTGAGCAAAGGCGCGGCGACCACGCCGGCCAGCCCCGCCAGCGCGCAGCCGATGCAGAAGACGGCGAAGAACAACCGCTCGACGTTGATGCCGAGGCAGGCCGCCATTTCGTCATTGTCGACGCCTGCGCGGATCATCGCGCCGATCTGGGTGCGGCCGAGCACGAAGGCCAGCGCTGCAAAGATCGCGCCGCCCAGGGCGATGATGAACAGGCGGTAGGCCGGGTATTCGATGCCGAAGAGCGCGACACGCCCTTCGAGCAGCGCGGGCAGCTCGATCGCCAGCGCCAGGTCGCCCCAGAAGATCCGCGTCAGGTCCAGGAGCGCAAAGATCAGGCCGAATGTCACCAGCACCTGCGCCATCGGGCCGGATTTGCGCATCCGCTTGATCAGCCCGGAATAAAGCAGGATGCCCACCCCGGCGACTGCCACGGGGGCCAGAAAAAACCCCATCCAGTAGCCGCCCACCGCGGCCAGCGACGCGGCGAAGTAGGTCCCCAGGGCATAGAGCGAGCCATGCGCGAGATTGACGAAATTCATCAGCCCGAAAATGACCGTCAGGCCAATGGACAGAAGAAAGAGCAGCATCGAGAGCTGTAGCGCGTTGAGCGCCTGCAGCGCCCAGAAACCGGGATCGAGTGTCATTGTTTCGGCCTCCTCCGAAAGCAGGCCCGGCTGCCCGCGGGACAGCCGGGCGGAAGTGTCAGTTGGAAACGGGGTCCATCTCGCAGCCGTTGGCCGGGTCGGCCTCTGCCGGCAGTTCGGCCAGAACCTTTTGGGTCAGTCCCTCGGCGCCAGCAACGGTCTCGTAGACATAGACCGGCTGGATCACGTTGTTGGTCGCGGCATCGATGGCCAGCTTGCCGCGCGGCCCGTCAAAACTCACCTGCCGCAGCGCATTGGCCAGGTCCGCCCGGCCGCCGGCGCCGGTCTTTACCGCCTCGATCAGCGCCCGGCCGGCGTCATAGCCATGCACCGCATATTCCGATGGCACCCGGCCGGTGCGGGCGGTGAAGGCCTCGACAAAGGCCGCATTGGCGGCATTTTCGATGGTCGGCACATAATGCAGCGCGGTGATCACGCCCTCGGCTGCCGGCCCTTCGGCGTTGACATAAAGCGGCGAAGTCAGGAAACCGGAGCCATAAAGCGGCAGATCCGCCTTGAGCCCGAAGCTGTCATATTGTTTGACAAAGGAAATCGCTTCGCCGCCGGCATAGAACACGAACACCGCCTCGGCGCCGCTGGCCTTGGCCTGCGCCAGGTAGGGGCCGAAATCCTGGGTTTTCTGAAACGGCGTGAACTCCTGCCCCACGATCTCGCCGCCCGCGGCGGTGAAGGTCTCCACGAAGCCGCCGATCATCTGCCGGCCTGCCGCGTAATCCGGGGCCAAGGTATAGACCTTGCGGATACCCTGATCGTGCATCCACTGCCCCATCGGCCGGTTCACTTGGCCGTTGGAGAAGGACATGCGGGTAATGAAGGGGGAACAGTTGGCCCCGGTCGCCTCGTCATTGCCGGCATTGGCCACAATCAGCGGCACGCCGGCGCCATGCACCATGTCGCGCACCGCCCCCAGCACGCCCGAGCTGACGATGCCCGCCATCACGTCCACCTTGTCCTGCAGGATCAGCTTCTTGGCCTTGCCAAGCGCCACCGGCGGCTTCACCTCGGTATCCTCGCGGACAACTTCAAAGCTGGCGCCGGCCTCATCTCCGAACTGCTCCAGTGCCAAGCTGAAGCCTGCCTCGATATCGTTGCCAAGCGCTGCATA
Source organism: Cribrihabitans pelagius (assembly GCF_048820915.1). Classification (NCBI taxonomy): domain Bacteria; kingdom Pseudomonadati; phylum Pseudomonadota; class Alphaproteobacteria; order Rhodobacterales; family Paracoccaceae; genus Cribrihabitans; species Cribrihabitans pelagius. The sequence continues at coordinate 12,186 of NZ_JBMERR010000014.1, forward strand.
GACGCCGGAAAAGGGCAGCAGCAGGCCGACCTTGACGTTTTCCCCGGCCGTTGCAGGCACAGCAAGGCTGGTGGCGAGCCCGAGGGCCGCCAGGATTGCGCGTTTCATTTTTGAGTTCCTCCACTTAGTTCAGTCAGACCCCTCCTCAGGGTCTGGCCCGGGGCTGGCCCCGGGACAGGTCCGGGACTATCCCAGATCTCCTCCGCCCACCGGCACGGTGACGCCGGTGATGTAGGACGCATCGTCCGATGCCAGGAACAGGATCGGTCCTGCCTGCTCGTCAAGCGTGCCATAGCGTTTCATGAACGACGACTGCACCGTCTGGTCGACGATGGTCTGGTACCAATCCTCCCGCTGCTCCTCCTCAGCATTGGGATTGCGCGGCACCACGCGCGGCGGCGCCTCGGTGCCGCCCGGCGCGGCCGCGACCACGCGGATGCCGCGCTCGGCCACTTCCCAGGCAAGGCTCGCGGTGAGCGCATTCACCCCGCCCTTGGCCGCGGCGTAGGGCACACGGTTGAGGCCGCGGGTGGCGATCGACGAGACGTTGACGATCACGCCTGCGCCCTGCGGCAGCATCCGCCCGATGGCTGCGCGGCAGCAGTAGAGGGTGGGAAACAGCGACCGGCGCAGCTCGGCGCCGATCTGCTGCGGCTCGTAGCACTCAAAGGGCTTGGCCCAAATTGTGCCGCCGACGTTGTTGACCAGAATGTCGATGCGGCCCCATGTCTCCACCGCTGCCGCGATGGCCTGTTCGCAACCCTCCCAGGTCTCCAGATCCACGGACACCGCCTCGGCTGTGCCCCCGGCGTTGCGGATTGCTTCTACAACCTCGCCGCGGGCGGGCGAGCGGTCCACGACCATCACCCGCGCGCCTTCGGCGGCGGCGCGTTCCGCGACCCGGCGGCCGATCCCCTGCGCCGCGCCGGTCACCACCATCACCTTGTTTTCGAAACGGCGTGTCATGCGGCTTCGGCCTCCGCCTCGGTCGGGTTGAACTTCTCGAAATGGAAATGTGCGGGCGCGACGCCGAGCTTGCCGAAATGGCTCCGCACCGCCTCCACCATCGGCGGCGGGCCGCAGAGGTAGACGTCACAGTCGCCGCCGTTGAGCTCTTCGGCGGTCACGTGGTCGGTGACGAAGCCCTTGCGCTCATGCGTATCCTCTTCCGCCGCCAGAATGGTGATGACAGAGACATTGCCGATCTGCCCGGCGAGGGCCCGGACCCGCTCCAGCTCCACCAGGTCGGCGGCGCGGGTCACCGCGTAATAGAGTGTGACCGGCTGATCGCTGCCCTGCGCGGCGAGCTGCTCCAGCATCGACATGAAAGGCGCAAGGCCGGTGCCGCCTGCCAGCCACAGCTGCGGCCGCTCCATCGGGCGCAGGTAGAAGGCGCCCATCGGGCCGGTCAGGGTCAGCGCATCGCCGGGCCGCGCCTGCTCGCCAAGGTAGCTGCTCATCATCCCGCCTGGCAGGTTGCGGATCAGGAAGCTGGCCTCGCTGGCGCCAGGCGCCGACGAGAAGGAGTAGGAGCGGTGCGTGCCGGTGCCCGGCACGCTGAGGTTGACATACTGGCCGGGCAGAAAGCTCATCGGCCTGGCCAGCTTCACCCGCAGCCTGAAAGATGTCTCCGACAGGCGGTCCACGCCCAGCACCTCGCCCCCGACGGTTTCCGGCGCGGTCTTGCATACGGCAGAGGAGGCCGGCACCCGGATGACGCAGTCGCTTTCGGGCGTCATCTGGCAGGTCAGCACGTAGCCCTCTTCCGCCTCCTCCTCGGTCATCGCCTCGTCCATGTAGAACTCGAGGTCGTATTCCCCCTTTTCGGCGAAGCACTTGCAGGTGCCGCAAACGCCGTCGCGGCAGTCCATCGGGATGTTGATCTTTTGGCGGAAGGCCGCTTCGGTCACCTTCTCATCGTCGTCGCACTGGATGACTCGGGTCACGCCATCCTCGAAGTTCAGGGCAACATTGTAGGTCGTCATGGCAAACTCCTCCCTTGTCCGCGCACCCGGCCGGGGTGCGCGCAGGTCCGTTTCCGCAGGCCGGGGCCCGGGTCAGATGTGGTAGACATCGATCACGTGGTGGATCCGGTCGTTCTTCAGGATCACCTTCTTGGAGGTGATCAGCGGCTTCGCCCCGCCGGTGCTGACCGTGTAAAACGACGTGCCCCAGTGCTGATCCGTCTCGCCGTAGCGGTAGGACAGCGTGTGCCAGTTAAACCGCAGCCTGATCTCCGCCCCCTCCCGGCTCAGCACCTCGATGTTGGAGATGTTGTGCGAGGTGCGCGGTTCCGGCAGCGACGTGGCGGAGGAGCGGTCGGTCTTGATCCGGAACACCCGGTCCTCGATGCCCGCCCGGTCGGGATAGTACATCAGCGACATCTCGTTCTGCGGATCCTCGGTCAGCAGGTCCTCGTCATCCCAGGCCGGCATCCAGAACGGGCAGTCCTTGTGGTAAAACGTCAGCCAGGTGTCCCAGTCGCGGTCGTCCAGCGCGCGGGCTTCGGCAAAGAGGAAGGCCTGAATCTCGTCGAAGCTCAGCGCGGTGTCGGCGGCAGGGTTTTCAAGCGTGGCAATGCTCATGGTCGGTTCTCCTCACTCTGCCGCGACGGGCGTCGCGGGCGCGGTTTCGCGTTCCTTGGCGATGGCCTGGGCCATCCGTTCGGCCCATTGGGTGTGCTGGATCACGAACAGCCCCTCATCCTCAGTCCGGGCGCCGGACAGGATCGGGCTCACCCCCAGCGCCCTGGCATCCTCGTCCGGACCTTCGATCCACTGGCTGGCGCCGCGGGTCAGGTCGTTCCACTTGGCATGGGCCGCGCCGGCATAACCGCGCTGAGTGGCGCGGAATTCCTCGGTGTCATCCGGCGTCGCCATGCCGGAGGCGTTGAAGAAGTCCTCGTACTGGCGGATCCGGCGGGTGCGCGCTTCCTGGCTCTCCCCTTTCGGGGCGATGCAGTAGATGGTGACCTCGGTCTTATCCGGGCTGATCGGGCGGAACACGCGGATCTGCGAGCTGAACTGATCCATCAGGAAGACGTTCGGGTAGAGGCACAGGTTGCGCAGCACGCCCACCATCCATTCCGCCTTGGTCTTGCCGAACTTCGCGGTCCACTCCTCCAGCCGCGGGTAATTCGGCCGGTTGCTCGGGTCGTTCCATTCGGTCCACAGCAGCAGGTGGCCGTTCACGTAGGAATGGAAGCCGCCGCGCTGCTTGGCCCATTTCGAGGCGTCGGTTGCCTTGATGTTGTCGTCCTTGCCGTCTTCGGTGCGGTGCGCGGTGGTCGCCACGTAGTTCCAGTGCACGGAGGACACGTGATAGCCGTCGGCGCCGTTTTCGGCCTGCAGCTTCCAGTTGCCGTCATAGGTGTAGGTCGATGCGCCGCGCAGCACTTCCAGGCCGTCATCGGCCTGATCGACAATCATGTCGATCATGTGCCGCGCTTCGCCCAGGTAGTCCTCCAGCGGCTGCACATCTGCGTTGAGCGAGCCGAACAGGAACCCGCGGTAGTTCTCGAAGCGGGCAACCCGGGTAAGGTCGTGGCTGCCGTCCTTGTTGAACTGCTCCGGGTAGCCCGCGCCCTTGGGGTCCTTCACCTTCAGCAACTTGCCGGTGTTGGAGAAGGTCCACCCGTGGAACGGGCAGGTGAAAGTCTTCTGGTTCCGCTTCTTGAAGCGGCACAGCATCGCGCCCCGGTGCGAACAGGCGTTGACCAGCGCGTGCAGCCCGCCTTCCTTGTCGCGGGTGATCACCACCGGGGTGCGGCCCATGTGCAAGGTGAAGTAGTCGCCCGGCTCCGGGATCTGGCTTTCGTGCGCCATGTAGATCCAGTTGCCTTCGAAGATGTGCTTCATCTCCAGTTCAAACAGTTCCTCGTCCGTGAACATGTCGCGGCGCGCCCGGAAGATGCCATTTTCCGGATCATCCTGCACCATGCCGTCGAGACGGCCTTGCAGTTCATCGAGGTTGGATTGGGTGAACATAAGCGGGTCTCCTCCCTGGTGCCGCGGCGTTGTGCTGCCTGAGCGGCGTTGATTGCGTTAGCCCGGGTCGCCGGTCAGCTGCCGGCCACGGCGGCGGTGGTACGGGTCCGGTCCCGGCGGTAAAATTCGATCTTGCCGGGGTCGAGCACGGCGCCGATCCCGTTGCCCCGGGGGATCTCGGCGCAGAAATCGCGGTAGACGACCGGCTCGGCGAGAATGTCCTCGGTGAGCAGCAGCGGGCCGAACAGCTCGGTGCCCCAATGCAGGGTTTCGACGGTCGAAAACAGCTGCAGTGCCGCAGCGGTGCTCAACCCGGTTTCCAGCATGGTGCCGCCATAAAGGCCAAGCCCGGCTGCCTGCCCGATCGCGATGACCTCGGACGCACGCTTCAGCCCGCCGGACTGGGCGATCTTTACGGCAAAGACATCGGCCGCCGCATCCGACACCGCCGCCAGCGCATCTTCCGGCCCGTTCAGCATCTCGTCCGCCATGACGGCAATCTCGTAGCCTTGTGCCAGCCCGGCCATCGCCTTGCGGCAGCGCGCCCGCACCGGTTGCTCGACCAGCTCGCAACCTGCCTCCTGCAGCCCCTTCAGCCCCCAGCGCGCCTCCTGCAGGCTCCACGCCTGGTTGACATCCACGCGGATGCTGGCGGCATCGCCCACGGCGGCCTTGATGCGGGCCACGTGCGCGACGTCCTCGCGCACCGGCCGCTTGCCGATCTTCAGCTTGAAGATGTTGTGGCGGCGGCTTTCGATCATCTCCTGCGCTTCGGCGATGTCGGTCTCCGAATTGCCCGAGGCCAGCGTCCAGGCCACCGGCAGCCGGTCATGCACGGCGCCGCCGAACAGCTGCGACACCGGCACGCCCAGCCGCTTGCCCAGCCCGTCCCACAGCGCGATCTCGACCGCGGTCTTGGCGATGCGGTTGCCCTGCACCAGCTCGTCGGCCAGCTGGATCGCGCCGTTCACATCGTCGCCGCTCCGGCCCAGCAGGGCCGGGGCGATATAGGTCTCGATCGCGGACTGGATGCTCTCCGGGCTTTCGGCCCCATAGCTCAGCCCGCCAATCGTGGTCCCCTCACCCACGCCCTCCGAGCCGTCCGAAAAGCGGATCGAAACCAGAACCGCGGTCTGCGTCCGCATCGTCGCCATGGACAGCACGTGCCCGCGGATGGTGGGGATTTCGAGGATGGTCGTCTCGATCTTGTCGATCTTGGTCAAAGTGTTCACCGCGTCTGCACGTTTCGTTGCCATACAGAGTGGCCGAGCGGGCCGGCTTCTGTCGATGACCGGCCGGGTTTCGGGTGATACCCTGGCGGTGCGCGCGCGGCGCGCGGGGGGCGCCACTCCTTTCGGACATGCGGCGCTGCGGTGGCGCGCCGTCCTGGCTGTGACTGAAAAAGCCTATGTTGCGGAACGGATATGCCGCACCGCTGATCGCGCAGGTGTTCATCACCAGCTGCCCGGAGTATCCGCGGCACGAGCGCTTCTGACGATCAGCCGTCCCGGCAGCCTGTCCGGCAGGTTTTGGATGGCCCGGCAGCCGCTGCCGAGGGTGCCCTTGGAAAACGTCCTTCGCGCGGCGGTGGTGTGCCTGTCGCCCCTTGGTGAGACCGGCTTAGGGACGTGGTCAGGTACCGGGCCAAATGGCCCTCTGCAACCACAAGCTGCTCGCGTTCGGGTCCCGGCGGCCTGGCGGCCTCAAGATCAGCGCTGGACTAGACCGGACCTGAGCAATTGCCCTATTCGACGGAGAGTGGCCGCCCGCAGGATAGTATCCAGCCGTTGACGCCTCCGGGCCGGAACCGGCTTGAGGTCTCCCGGCAGCTGCGCATCCGGGATACCGGCACCCGGTCGGAATTGGAGGCTCGGGGCCATATATCCGGGCCGCAGAGGGGCCGCAGCTTCCGAAGAAGCGCGGCCCCAAATCCGCCTGCAACTATTGCACCGCGGGATCACCCGGCAAACACATATGAGGTCTTCACGGTGGAGTAGAACTCCGCCGCGTAGCGGCCCTGTTCCCGCGGTCCGAAGGAAGAGGCTTTGCGCCCGCCAAACGGCACGTGGTAATCGACGCCGGCTGTGGGCAGGTTGACCATGACCATACCCGCCTCGGCCCGGCGCCGGAATTCGCGGGCGGCCTTCAGCGATGTGGTGCAGATCCCGGCGGAGAGACCATATTCGGTGTCGTTCGCCGCCGCCAGCGCCTCCTCGAAATCCGCCACCTTGATGATCGATCCGCAGGGGCCGAAGATCTCCTCTCGGTTGATACGCATGTCGTTCCGCGTACCGAGAAACAACGCTGGGGCCTGGTAAAAGCCCTGCTTGCCCAGGTCCAGCTGCCCGCCGCCGATCACTTCCCGGGCTTCGCTCCGGGCCAGCTCCACGTAAGCCAGGTTCGACTGCAGCTGCCTGCCGTCGACCACCGGGCCGATCTGGGTGGCAGGGTCAAGCGCATCGCCCACCTTCAAGGCCAGCATCTGCCGGGTAAGCTCCTCGGCGAAGGCATCGTGAATGCCTTCGGTCACGATCAGCCGCGAGGACGCGGTGCAGCGCTGGCCGGTGGAGAAGAAAGTGCCGTTCAGGCAGGCGGAGACCGCAACGGACAGGTCGGCATCATCCAGCACCACCATCGGATTCTTGCCGCCCATCTCCAACTGCACTTTTTTGCGCAGCCGCCCGCAGGTTTCGGCAATGTGCTGGCCGGTCGCGGCCGATCCGGTGAAGGACACGGCATCGACGCCGGGATGTGTCACGATAGCCTCCCCCACGGTGGAGCCGCGGCCCATCACCAGGTTGAAGACGCCGTCCGGGCAGCCGCTTTCCTTGAGGATTTCGGCAATCGAATGGGCACAGCCCGGGGTCAGGTCGGCGGGTTTCAGCACCACGCAGTTGCCATAGGCCAGCGCCGGGGCGGCTTTCCAGGCGGGGATGGCGATGGGGAAGTTCCAGGGCGTGATCAGCCCCACCACGCCGACCGGCTCGCGGGTGATCTCCACGTCGATTTCGGGCCGTACCGATGGGGTCAGCTCGCCGCTCTGGCGCAGGGCTTCGCCCGCGAAGAACTTGAACACCTGCGCCGCGCGCATTGTCTCGCCGATGCCTTCGGCCAGGGTCTTGCCCTCCTCGCGCGACAAGAGGCGGCCGATCTCCTCGGCGCGCTCGGCGAGCGTGCGGCCGGTCTTCTCCAGCACGTCGTGGCGGGCCTGCGGGGTGGCGGCGACCCAGCCGGGCAGCGCTGCGCGCGCGGCGGCCACGGCATTGTCCACCGCGGCGGCGTCGCCATAGGAATAAAGCCCGATCACATCGGAGATATCCGAGGGGCTGCGGTTTTCCTGGTAGTTGCCATGGCTGACCCACCGGCCTGCAATCAGGTTGTCGTGCTTTTTCATGATTTGATCCTCATGCGGTTTCCGCAGCCCGGGGGCGTGCGGTGATTTCAATGCTGTCCAGCGCGCGCCGGGCGTCTGCCGGCAGTGGCAGGAAGGGCGGCAGAACGTTGTTCCATTGACCGTCGCCGCAGCGTCGGCCGGTCAGGTATTTGACAGCGGGGATCAGCGGTTGCGCGGCCACGGCCTGGCGGATCGCGCCAACCGCCTCTGCCAGCGCCGGTTCCAGCGTCCTGCGGCTGTCCCACAGCTGGCGGCACAGCGGTGCGCTGACATTGGCCGTTGCCGAAATGCAGCCGGCAAAGCCGGAGGCCGCGGTTTCGCCCAAGGAAGTTTCGCTGCTGGGAAACACCCGCAGGTCCGGCATCGCGGCCGCAAGCCCGCGGCAGTAGCCCAGATCGCCCGAACTGTCCTTGATCCCGCAGAACCGCTCCGGGTGGGCGCGGTGCAGCGTCTCGACCACCTGGGCCGGCAGGGCAAAGCCGGTCATCTGCGGGTAGTTGTAGAAATAGACCTTGATCCGGCGCGCCCCCAGCGCGCCGTGCAGCGCCCCGTACCAGAGGATCAGCCCCTCGGGCGAGGGCGGCGTGTAGTAATAAGGCGGCAGCACCAGCGCCACCTCGTAGCCCAGATCATCGGCATGGGCGGTGAGCGCGATGGTCTCCGCCAGCGCGGGCGTGCCGGTGCCCGCCATCAGGCGGCGGGTGTCGAGCGCTTCGGCGGCCCAGGTCATGACCTCCATCCGCGCCGCGGTATCGAACGAGCTGGCCTCGCCAGTGGAGCCGAGGATATTCAACCCGTGGCAGCCGTTCGCCAGCGCCCAAGCGCAATGCTCCAGAAACGAGGTCCGCTGCGGGCGGCCCGCGCCGTCAACCGGGGTGGGCGCAGCGGCAATCACACCTTCCATCAGGCGCTCCTCCTGTTGTCCGCGGCGTTCTGCAAAGGCAGCTCCGCAATCTCTTTCGGGTCTTGCAACGGCGCCATGCCGCGCGACCAGCCGCCGGGTTCCTCCAACGTGCCGTCCGCGTCCCGGAAGGCGTCGGCGTTGAGGCGGACAAAGGCGGCATCGGCGCCGGTCAGCTCGTCGGCATAGCGGATCGCATCCACCGGGCAGATCGTTTCGCACATGCCGCATTCTATGCATTCGCCGGGGTGGATGTAGAACATCCGCCCGCCTTCATAGATGCAGTCGACCGGGCAGGAGGTGGTGCAGATTCCGTCCTTCACGTCGATGCATTCGCCCTTGATGACCAGTGTCATGGCACCTCACTTTCCGCGCCAAACCGGCGCGCGTTTCTCGCGGAAGGCAGCGACGCCTTCCTCGCTGTCCTCGCTGTCCAATGCGGCGATCAGCTCGGGCGTCTTCAGCGCGCGGGCTTCCTCAGGCGCCAGGTGGGCGGTGGCGCGGATCGTGTGCTTGATCGCCTTCAGCGACAGCGGCGCGCAGGCGAGGATATCCGCCACCCAGGCTTCCACCTCAGCGTCGAGCCGGTCCTCCGGCACCACCGCGTTGACCAGCCCGTAACGCGCGGCGTCCTCCGCGCTCATCATCCGGCCGGTCATCATCAGCCCGGTGGCGATGTTGCGCGGGATCAGCCGTTGCAGCGCCACCATGCCGCCATCCAGCGGCAGGCGGCCGACCTTGGCCTCCGGCAGGCCAAACCGGGCGTGATCGGCGGCGATGACGATATCGCAGCCCAGCAGCATCTCCATGCCGCCGCCCAGCGCCAGACCGTTCACGCGGGCAATCACCGGCACGTTCAGCCCCTGCCGCAGCGCCAGCCCGCCAAAGCCGTTGGGGTTGAGCCCGGCCCAGTAGTCCAGCCCCCGCTTGCCTTCGTCGGATTTCAGATCGGCACCGGCGCAGAACGCCTTGCTGCCCGCGCCGGTCAGCACCACGCAGCGGATATCGGCATCCGCCTCGATCTCGGACCAGATCGCCTCCAGCGCTTGCTCGGTGGCGGGATCGACCGCGTTCATCCGCTCCGGCCGGTCCAGCGTCACCCGCGCAAGATGGCCGTCCTTTGCATAATCGACAGTCATTCCGCAGCCCTCTGCCCGCCCTGCCCAAGACCGAGTTCCGCGACCACCTCCTCGGTATGCTCACCCAGCTTTGGCGGCAGGTGGCGCAGGGCGACCGGCGTGCGGTTCAGGTGCACCGGAGAGGCGACCAGCTCCAGCTCGCCGTGAAGGGGATGATCGACCGAAAGCAGCATCTGGTTGATCGCGGTCTGGGGATCTTCCAAAGCGGCGCCCAGCGCGCGCACCGGGGCACAGAGCAGGTCCTGCGCTTCCAGCCGCTCCAGCCAATGGGCGGTGGTGTTGGCGGCAACCGCCTTGCGGAAGGTGTCCTGCAGGAACGGCTTATTCGCGCGCTGGCTGGCGAGGTCGGGGTATTGCGGCGACAGGTCTTCGATCTCCAGCGCGGTGCAGATGTCGCGCAAGGGGTTGGCCTTGAAGGCGCCGACGATGACCACCGCGCCGTCGGTGGTGTCGAACACCCCCGTGAGCGGCATCGCGGCCCAGTTCAGCACCTCGCGGTGGGCGTTCCACTGCGCCGCCTCCTGCATCTGCATCGCGATCATGGAATCGTAGAGCGAGACCTCCACCCGCTGGCCCTCGCCGGTTTTCTCCCGCGTGAGCAGCGCAGCCAGAATGCCCTGCACCAGATGCATGCCGGCGGTGTAGTCGCAGAGCGTAGTCGGGTAGATCGATTTCGGCACCGAGGGGTCCTGGGTCTTCTCCATCACCCCGCTCATCGCCTGCGCCAGCACGTCCTGCCCGCCCTTGTGGGCGTAAGGCCCGGTGGCGCCGAACCCGGTGCCGGACGCGCAGATGATGCGGGGGTTGATCTCCTTCAGCTGCTCGAAGCCAAACCCCAGCCGCTCCATCACGCCTGCGCGGAAGTTGTCGACCACCACATCGGCCTGGCGCACCAGATCATAGACCATCTGGCGGCCCTCATCGGACTTGGTGTCGATGGTGACCGAGCGCTTGTTGCGGTTGAGCGAGGCAAAGACCACGTTGTTCATCGCCGCCTCGCTGGGCTCGCCGAAGAAGTTGCGCGACAGATCGCCGGCGCCGGGGCGTTCGATCTTGATCACGTCGGCGCCGAAATCGCCCAGCATCTGGGTGGCGCAGGGGCCGAGCATCACCTGGGTGAAATCGATCACCCGGATGCCGTCGAGCGGGAGGGTTGCGTCAGTCATATTCTTCTTCTCCTTCAGCCCGCCAGGGCCGCTTCTTCCACCAGCGCATTGGCCGAGGGCACATCGCCCGGGTCGGCGCCCTGCGCGCGCATCTGTTTCTGGATCGCCGTCACATCGACGTCGCGCAGCGCGCAGCCCGCCTCCAGCGCCTTGGCCACCGCGACGCCCGCCGCCTCGCCCTGGGCCATGCAGGGCGGGATCTCGCGCGACATCTTCTGCGCCTCGCTTTCGACGGAATAGTGCCGGCCCGCGACGATCAGGTTGTCGACGCCCTTGGGCAGCAGCGCGCGGTAGGGCGTGTAGTAATCGCGGCCGCGGCAGACGCTGTCGGCAAAGTGGCGGCGCTTTTTCACGTCGTCCTTGGTGACCACATATTCGCCCTGCAGAAGCCGGGTCTGGCGCACGCCCATCTGCTCGGCAGCACCCAGCATCTTGGCGTTCTCGAAACCGGGGATGTTCTCGCGGGCAAAAGCCAGGAGCTTCATCATCCGCGCGCGGCCCTCGTATTCGGCGGCCACCATGTCTTCGGGCGACAACCCGTCATAGCCGGGCATATGCGGGCAGTTGCACCAGACGATGCCGGGCAGCGGCGTCTTCAGCCACCACATGCCCCAGGCGCCGCCAATCACGCGCCGGGCCTGACGGTCGAGCTTCTTGTATTCCTCGGGGTTGGCATACTCGAACGCCTCGGCGCTGTCGGTATCCACGTCACACAGGCGGAACACGGTGGTGACGATAAACTGGCCATCGCTGAAGCTGGCCCCGGCGGAGCTGGCGACATCGAGATCGCCGCTGGCGTCGATCACCATCTTGGCGCGGATCGCCTGGCGGCCCAGCTTGGTCTGGCAGATCACGCCATTGACCTTGCCGCCTTCGATCAGCGCTTCGGAGAACCAGGAGTGCAGCCGTAAGTGAATGCCGGCTTCCTTGACCAGATCGAGGCTGACGCGCTTCCAGGCGTCGGGGTCAAAGGCCACCGCGTGGATGATCGGCTGCGGCATGCCGGACTTGTGGAAGTCGATGCACCCCCAGCGCGACCACTTCTGCCACATCTCCCAGTTGGTCAGGCAATCCTCGGAGGGGGGGAACACGGCGCCGTCCTGCGCCGCCATCCGGTCGACAAATTCACTGACGACGCCGGTGGTGACGATCTCGTTGCCCTCGTTGACCATATCGTCGAGCACCAGCACCATGCCGCCCGAGGCCATGCCGCCAAGGTGGTGGTAGCGTTCGATCAATGTGACCGAGCAGCCGTTGCGGGCGGCGGAGACCGCGGCGCTGAGGCCCGCGGGGCCAGCGCCGACCACCACCACATCGGTGTCGGCAACCACCGGGATCTGCTCGGAACGAGAGGTGACATATGTCTTGATTTGGGCAGTCATTTGGACAAACTCCTCCTGTCGCGTCAAAGCGGTTTGACGCGAAGTGATTGAAATTTCAGTGTTTCAGCTTACCAGCGCACGACCAGCCGTTCGGTGATCGACACCGTGGCGAACAGCAGGACCGACAGGCCCGAGGAGAGGAACACGGTGGCGTACAGAAGCGCCGAGCGGAAGTTGAAGGTGGCGTCGATGATCAGCGCGCCCAAGCCCTGGTCCGCTCCGACCCATTCCCCCACGATGGCGCCGATGACGCAGGTGGTGGCGGCGATCTTCAGCGCCGAGAACAGGTAGGGCAGTGAGGACGGCAGGCGGATCTTCCAGAACACCTCGGCCTTGGAGGCCGACAGGATCCGCGCCAGCTCCAGCGCCTGCGGGCTGACCGATTGCAGGCCGCGTACCATGTTGACCAGCGTCGGGAAAAAGCAGATCAGCGCGGCGATCACCACTTTGGCCGTGAGTCCGGCGCCGAAGATCAGCACCAGCACCGGCGCGATGGCAAGGATCGGAATGGTGTTGATGAAGACCGCGATCGGAAAGAAGGCGCGCTCCACCAGCTTGCTGTGCACAAAGGCAACGGCGATCAGCACCGCGGCCAGGTTGCCCAGCACGAAGCCCATCACGCTTTCATAGAGCGTCGGCCAGAAGTTCTGCATCAGGAGCGGGAACTCCTGCACCAGGGTCACGGCCACGTCGCTTGGCGCGGGGGCGATGTATTCCGGCACCTCGAAGGCGCGCACGCCAAGCTGCCAGCAGGCCAGCAGCGCCGCGGCAGTCGCCAGCGGCACGGCCACTGCGTTTGCCTTGCGGCGGCGCGCCTCCCTGCGTTCGGCGTCCTCGGTGCTCGGGACGGGGATGTTGTCGATAGCGGCCATCAGCAGGTCTCCAGAAGCTCGCGAAGATATCCGGCGTAGCGCATGAACTCCGGGGTCTCGCGCTGTTTGATCGTGCGGGGGAACGGCAGGTCGATGTCCACCACCTCGCGCAGGCGGCCCGGGTGGGCGCGCAGCATCAGAACCTTCTGGCCCAGGAACACCGCCTCGGGGATCGAGTGGGTGACGAAGAGGATGGTGGTGCCGGTCTCCTCCCAGATCTGCAGGAGCTGAAGGTTCAGGTGGTCGCGGGTCATCTCGTCCAGCGCGCCGAAGGGTTCGTCCATCAGCAGGAGCTTGGGCTGGCAGATCAGCGCCCGGGCAATCGCCACCCGCTGGCGCATGCCGCCCGACAGCTCGTGCGGCAGCGCGTCTTCACGCCCCGTGAGGCCCACCAGCTCCAGCAGTTCGCGCGCACTGCGGCCGCTTGACTTGACCGCAACGCCACGCTTGCGGCCGATTTCCAAGGGCAGTTCGACGTTTTGCAGCGCCGTGCGCCAGGGCAGCAGCGTCGCGTCCTGGAAGACAAAGGCGAACTCCCGCGCCAGCCGCGCTTCCTCGGTCGACTTGCCAAGGATCTCCACCTCGCCCGAGGCGGCGGGGATCAGGTCCGACACCAGCCGCAGCATAGTGGATTTGCCGCAGCCCGACGGCCCGAGGATGGTGTAGAAGGCGCCCGCCTCGATCTCGAGCGAGAGATCCTCGATGGCGGTGAAGCTGCCAAAACGCACCGAGGCATTGCGCAGGATGGCGGCGGCAGGCGGCCGGGCCGCCTCCGGTTCGATTGCCGTGAGTTTCTGAGCAACGGCCATTGTGTCACCCATAGACCGGACGCGCGGCCTGGGTGCGCTCCAGCACCTCCAGGGTCATCACCTCATCCACCGAAGGCGCGCCCTTGGCGAATTGGCCCAGAGCCTCGTAGGTGTCGATCTGCGCTTGCCAGTTTTCGCGCGTCATCACCCCCCAGCCGGCTTCGGCCGTGTTCTTGTTGAAAGTGTAGGCCAGCGCCATGTCCACCGCCTTCATCTCGCTGTCGCGGTCCATGTTCGGGAAGCGGTTCACCAGGATGTCGACGGCTTCTTCCGGGTTTTCGTGCACCCAGCCCCAGCCCCGGGCGATGGCCCGGATCATCGCAGTGACCTGCTCGGGGTGATCGGCCAGCGTCTTTTCGGTCACGTAGTAGGGGTTGGCATATAGCTGCACGCCAGCATCCCACAGCGTCATGTCCACCCGGTCGTCGCCCAGCACCTCCAGCGCGTTCACGTTGGTCTTCCAGCCGGTGACCACGTCCACCTGCCCGGTCATGAGCGGATTCATGTCGCTCCCCATCACGCTAACCTCGACCTGATCTTCGGCGATGCCGTTCTTGGCCAGCAGCGCGCGCAGCAGGATGCGGGCAGTGCCGTTGGTGGCGACCTTCTTGCCGATCAGATCCTGCGGCGTGCGCACCGGGTTCTTCTCCAGCGAGAAATAGGTGAAGGGATGCTGCTGGTAGCCGGCCGCGATGCATTTGACCGGAATGCCGGCCGAACGCGCCAGCATCAGCGACGGGCTGGAGGAGATCTGCCCCAGCTTGGCCCGCCCCGAGGCCACCGAGGCGACGCCGTCGATGTTCGGCCCGCCGGGGATCACCTCCAGCTCCAGGCCTTCCTCGGCAAAATAGCCCAGCTTGTCGGCGGCCACCTCGCCCAGGATGCCGTTGGTGGGCAGCCAGCCCAGTTGCAGCGTCACCTTGAAGGTTTCTGCGCCCAGAACCGGGGTGACGCCGGCCAGCGTGCCGGCGCCTGCAAGACCAAGCCCCGCGCCCAGCGTCTTCAGCACGGACCGGCGGTTCATGGGGTTGCCAATATCATGTGTCATTTCGAGCTCTCCTGTTGAACGAGCGTGGGAGTCAGCTTGTCGCCTGCCCGGTTCTCCGCGGGCTTGTGGATTGACTTTAGGCATGGCCGGGGCGATGCATGAAGGATCAATTGTTGTGCACAGTGGTGCATTTTTTGCATCACGTATTCCGGTTGCGGAAAGGGCGGTCCATGCACTCGATTTTTCTCCGTTACTTTGACGAGGTTGCCCGGCACGGCTCGATCCGCAAGGCGGCTGCGGTGCTCAATGTCTCCTCCACCTCGGTCAACCGCAAGATAAACAGCACCGAGGAGCGGCTGGGGGTGCGCCTGTTCGACCGCACCCCCGAAGGGGTAGAGCTGACCTCGATCGGCAGCATCGTTCTGGAGCATTGCCGCCGCACCCTGCACGACTACGAGCGCACCAAGGTGCTGATCGACGGGATGCGCGACCTCAGAACCGGCCATATCGACATCGACACGATGGACAGCATCGCCTTTGGCATCATGCCGCGCGCGCTGGAGACCTTCCAGAAGACCTACCCCGAAATCTCCATCGCAGTGAAGGTCTCGCCCCCTGCCGACGTTATGGAGGCGGTGGCCACCGGTGCGGCCAATGTCGGCATCGGCTTCACCCACGAGCTGCACCCCGAGGTGCGGGTGGTGTCGGAAAAGGCGGCGCCGATCGGCATCCTGCTGCGGCCCGACCACCCGCTGGCCGAACGCGCCAGCCTGACCATCGAAGACATCATCGGCTACCGCCTGGTGCGCACCATCGACGCCCGCGGCCGGGCTTCACTGGCCGATCAGGCCATCTCCACACTGGCCTCGCCGCTGACCACCCATGTATTCACCGACAACCTGTTCGTCGCCAAGCAGATGATCCTTAACGGCACCGGCATCGGGCTCTATACCAAGATCGGCTTCCTGGATGAAGTGGCGGCCGGCACGCTGAAGTTCATTCCGCTGATGGACAAGCTGTTGAGCGACGTGCGCATCGGCATCCTGATCTCGGCGAGCGCTGGCATCGACCCGGCCAAACGGCTGATTTGCGACATTATCGAACGTGCGCTCAAGCCGATCCAGCTTGTATCGTAAGAAGGCCGTATTGAGCTGCTGCCCGAAAACCGGACAGTGACGCAGGCTACGGATTGAAGCGGTCCCGGTTTTCTGGACAGGTTAGCGGCTAATCTAGAGTCAGGCCTCGTTCTTGCTTCACAGCCAGAACATGACGGTTGCGGCGGGAGCGATGGCAGACAGGTCCATGTCGTCGTCCCCATCCCCGAGCATGCTTTTGTTGAGCAAGCGGTTTTCCAGGGTGAGGTCGGCAACGGCCTCCTTCAAGGCCGACGCCTCGGCCCGCAGCTCCTTCACTTCGGGGCTTGTCGCTTGCCTAGCTGTGTCACCTGCCAGCCGTTTCTTTCCGGCCTCCAGGAACTCCTTCGACCAGGAATAGTACAGGCTTGTGGCAATCCCTTCACGACGGCCGAGCGCGGCGATACTCTCCTCGCCACGCAAACCCTCCAGCACAATGCGGGTTCAGGAACTCTCTCGAACCAATGGCGTTCGTTCCTTCACTCTCATCAGCCAAATGGTGCTTGCGCGTCTTGCCGCGAATGTCTTTGACGACCCGATCAGCCATTGGTTTGTCGTCGCTTCCAGCTTTCCGTCTCATCTTCACTCCTTGACGGTTCAGATGAGCAAGAAACCTTCCGTTATGCAAATCCCTCAATCAGGCCCACAGGTGCTGATGTCAGACAGACACCTCCTATACTCTGGAGAAGAGGTTCATGCAGCACCTGAGCGAACTGCGGAGCCGGAAGCTGCCTGATACCGGCGCTGGTGCAGAGCACGCAGACGGCAGTGAAAAAGCCGCAAGGCACTGGTCCGTGCGCGAAGGTTGGCCGGGTCTTCAGCTGCCGCCCATGCTGCTGGATTGGCCGCCTATGAAATTCCCGACCTTGGTTGACGGATTTACATGGCTCACAACCAAGGAGGAACCAGGTGAACTGGAAAGCTCTCAGCGGCATCGCACACAGTACCTCTCTGAAGTCGCTGCAGGTGAGCGGCAACCGTGATCGGTGTTGAATATCTCCGGCGCGCCGCATCTGGCCAGTGCTTCCTGCAAGGCCTCGACGCGGAACCCGGCGTCCATGGAATTCGATAGCCGTCAGCTGAGCACTTCGGCTGTTCCGGTCCATAATCGCGACGAGGCAGAGAGAGCCCCGGCGCATCGGAATGCAGCTGATGTCGGCGGCACCAGACCTGGTCAGGCCGGGTGATGGCCAAGCCTTTGAGCAAATACGGGTAGATCTTGTGCTCGGGGTGCTTCTTGCCGGTCTTCGGTTCCTGGTAGATCGGCACCAGACGCATCGGCCTCATCAGCCGTCGCACGCGATGACGCCCGCACTTGTGCCCATCTCCCTGCATGTGACGAGCCATCTGCCCCGAACCGTACCAGGACGTTTCCAGGAACTGGCGGTCGATGTTTTCCATGAAGACCAGCTTCTCGGCGCTTTCCCCGCGCGGGTGATAGTAAAGATTGGAGCGTGCCAGGAACAGCAGGCTGCATTGCCGCCGGAGCTGAGATCGGGGTGATCCTACTTCACCGCTT
This sequence comes from Cribrihabitans pelagius, assembly GCF_048820915.1. Lineage (NCBI taxonomy): Bacteria > Pseudomonadati > Pseudomonadota > Alphaproteobacteria > Rhodobacterales > Paracoccaceae > Cribrihabitans > Cribrihabitans pelagius. The sequence goes on from NZ_JBMERR010000014.1 coordinate 29,475, forward strand.
TCTGCCTCCAGTGCCGAGGATGAGACTGGAGGCATCGGCCAAAATTTCCCGCTCCACGACCAGCTGGCCGATCCTGGCGTGCAACTTCTCGACCTTTTTCTCAGAGATCTGCGGCGCGGCCGATGAGGCGCTGCCAAATGCCGACGCCATGTTTTCGACCACCGTCCTCTTCCAGCCGCTGATCAACGCCGGGTGTAGTTTGTAATTCTTGGCCAGTTCGGCCGCCGTCAGTTCTTCGCGTATGGCCTCCAGGGCCACCTTCGCCTTGAGCTCTGCTGAATAGCGCTTTCGTTTCGTCATCTCGGGCCGGTCCGTCCTCGGGCGCTACAGCTTTGCAACTGGTCCGAATTCCCGCTGACCGCCTCCCGCTTCGCCCGGTCGCTGAACGCGCCCAAGGCGGAGCGGGAGGCGACGGCGGCGCTGCGAGCGCAATAGATTGGCGGGGACGGCCCTCAGGCGAGGGCGCGAACCTGATCCGCGCCCTGCAACATTTTCCCGATGGGCTCAATAGCGCGGCCGCCCGCAAACGCCTGCATCATCGCAGAATACACCGGCAAGCCCGCCGATGATGGCACCGCGGTCGCCGTTTCCTTTGACGGCCTTCGCCGCGCCATACCCGAGGGCTGCCCCGACAAGGCCGCGCTCCATATCACTGTCGATTGCGGCGCCAGGTGCGCAGGCCGAGACTAGGGCAGTTGCTGCGATGAGCGGATAAATGAAATTCACGTTTGGTCTCCTGAGGGGCCGGCAGTGCGCCGGCGGCATTGCGGGTCTCGGCGGATTGCAAGGAGACGTGTCTCTGCAGCCCCTGCCGATGCATATGCTCATACACCTGAGGCGTGCTGTTATCCGATCACCGGCACACATTTTGAGCGTGTTATCGGATAACAATGCTTCCCTGTCGGTCAGCCCGGCCCCCTATCATCATCGCTGCGTCCAGGATTTCGGATGTTCTTGTCGGATCTGAACCTCCGTGCCGATTTTCTGAGGGTCCATCAATCCGGTTTCTGACACGGATGACACAGTTTCGTGCCGCCATAGCTGGCCTTAGTTCGGGACAAATCGAATGAAACGTCTGGCAGCGGCCGCGCTAGCTGCGGTCTTGGCTCTGGCGAGGCCGGTGGCGGCCGATGAGGTGCTTGAGCGTGGCGAATACCTCGTCGGATCATGTTGTGTGCGGATTGCCACACGCCGCCGAGCGCGGCGGGCGGGCCGGATATGTCGCGGGCGCTGACCGGAGGGCTGGGGTTTGAAATGCCAGGCCCCGGCATCTTCCGGGCACCCAGCCTAACGCCCGCGCGGACTGGGCCCGGTGCCTGGAGCGAAGAGGAGATCGCCGCATTCTGATTCCGGTCATGCCGTGGGCTTTTTACGCGTCGCTCACCGGCGAAGACGCGCGTGCGATCGCACTTTACCTCATGTCTCTGCCCGCGGCCGAACACGCGGTACCCGCCCCGGCCGGCCCAGGACAAGCCGCACCTGCGCCCTGAGTGACCGCTCCGCTTCAGGCGACTGGTACTGGACGAGAGCGATCTGGTCATCGCCAACCAGCTCGACAGGCGCCGCCCAGTCCGGCTTTGGGAAGTGCGCAACGCGGCCGTGATGTTCTTCGATGTCGCGAATTTCACGCCGATCGCGAGCTTCCACGACCTGCGCGTCGAACAGGCCAACAAGGATGCCGGCACCGAATTATTGATCGCCGAAGAACTTTACGCCGGGTTGCAAGGCGAGGTCGTGTCACCGGACTTTCTGCGGGTCAGTATCCGGGGCGCACCAGGGCGGCGGACCCTCTACGAGGTATCGGCGCTGAGCGTAGCGGCCACGGAGCGGGTAGAACGGCTTACGGCGGCACCTGTTACCGATTTGCCCGGACGCCGCTGGATTCGGATGCTCGTTTCAGACGCGTTGCCCGAGGGGGAGGTCAAAGCGGTTCCCCAGACCCGCGTCGACGTAGCCATGAGCCGCAGGCAGGGGCGCGTTTACGCTTTCAACCACCATTGCCCCCTACAACAAGCTGGCCCTGTCCGGATTGCCAATTCCGGAGGGAGGAGACTGCCGCCCACCCCTGCAGACAGCCCGTTTCCGCGGCCTGGCAGGATTTCCTGCCGGTTGCCCGAGAGCGACTTTGACCTGGAGACCGGCAGTATCATCTCATGGTGCTCTGCACTTTCGCCCCATGGAACGGTGCCTGGGATGGAGTTCCTGGGCGGCATCTCGAAAAATGAGGCGCCACTGGAAGTGTTCGAATGCCAGGACTTCGAGGGCGGTATCCGGGTCGAGGTCTGAGCGGCCCTCGGGCGCGGACTACAGCCGTTTGTTTCTTCACACCGCATTCGAGGTTCCGGCGGCCCAAGGCACGCTGCCGGCCTGCAAAAAACTGTGAACAGGCATACAGTCTTACCCCGGTATGGGGTAAAAGTTTCGTGCCGAATGACAGCCAAACTTCCTCCAGCGGCTTCCGTTCAGGCAGTCCCTGCCAACCTGGCGCGGATACGGTCAGCCGTTTGAGAGAGCGCCCATTGCGGTTGATGAAGATAATCCCACTCAAGACCCGACGGTCGTCAACGCGAGGCTTCCCGTGGGACTTTGGAAAGAAGGGTTTCAGACGGGCCATCTGCTCGACGCTCAGCCAGAAAAGGTCAGACATGTTCACCGCTCGTTCTGAGCACCGTGAATCACGCGGCCAAACGGAAATCAATGGGTCCTGAGCCTAGAAACAGACGCCCTCACACCAGCCAGCGCACCCGGTGCAGGCAAACAATTGGCCGAACTCCTGCGTGCCCTCGCCCGTGAGGCTGCCCGCACCGACCACCGGGACGGCAAATCTCCCGGGTAACTTCAAACTACCGGAGGCTCCTATGTCCCAGACAAAACTCCGCGCCGCCATCTACGCCCGATATTCAAGCGACCTGCAGCGCGACGCCTCTGTCGAAGACCAGATCCGCAGCTGCACGGACTACGCCAAAGACCAGGGGATGGAGGTCGTTGCCACCTACTCTGACCGCGCCATCTCCGGCGCCAGCCTGATGCGCAGCGGCATGCAGGCCCTGCTGCGCGATGCGCGCGGCGGAGCTTTCGATGTGCTGGTCTCGGAAGCCCTCGACCGCCTAAGCCGCAACCGGGCCGACATTGCCCGCATCTACCAGGAATTCTGCTTCAACGGCCTCCCGATCGAGACCCTCTCGGAAGGGCTGATTTCGGAGATTCATAGCGGGCTCAAGGGCACGATGAATGCGCTCCAGCTCAAGGACATCGCGATGAAGACCCACCGTGGCCTGAAGGGGCGCGCGCTCGAGGGCAAATCTGCGGGCGGCAAGGCTTACGGATACCGGATGAAGCCGCAGCTCACGTCCAGCGGCGACGTGATCCGCAGCGAGCGGGAGATCCATCCGGAAGAGGCAGACGTTGTTTGCCGGATCTTTCAGGATTATGCCCGCGGCCTGTCCCCGAAGAAGATCGCCGAAGCCCTCAACAAGGAAGGCGTGCCAGCCCCGGCCGGCCGCCACTGGGGTGCCTCCACCATCCATGGCAACCGCCAGCGCGGCACCGGCATCTTGAATAATGAACTCTACATCGGCCGACAGGTCTGGAACCGGCTGCGCTACGTGAAGGATCCGCAAACCGGCAAGCGTATCTCCCGGCTGAACCCGGAAAGCGAGTGGACAATCACAGAAGTCCCCCATCTGCGGATCGTCGATCAGGAGCTCTGGGAAGCAGTCCGCGCACGCCAGGGCGCGCTGAAGACCGCAGGCACCACTGTGCCGGTCTGGGACCGGCGCCGCCCGAAGACCCTGTTCTCCGGCCTGATGGCCTGCGGCTGCTGCGGCGGCGGGTTTGCCAAGATCTCCAAGGACAGCTTCGGCTGTTCCCCGGCGCGGAACAAAGGGGACGTGGTCTGCAGCAACAAGCGCACGATCAAGCAGGCCGACCTGGAAGCCCGGGTTCTGGATGCGCTGGCGAACCACCTGATGGATCCGGATGCGGTGCAGGTCTTCTGCGAAGAATACACTGCCGAGCGCAACCGGCTGAAGGCCGCAGCCGCCGGGAACCGCAAGGAAAAGGAACAGGCACTGGCCCGCGCAAAACGGGATCATCAGAAGCTGGTGGATGCGATCATCGCGGACGTGCCCGCGGAGCAGGTCAAGGACCGGATGATCGAGCTGGACACGCGGCGCCAGCAGCTGGAACGGGAGCTGGCGCACAGCCCTGCCCCGGTCCCGGTGGTGTTTCACCCGTCGATGGCGGAGGCCTACCGGGAGCGGGTGTCGCGGCTGATCAAGTCCCTTGGCACCGCCGAAGGCATGGAAGACGCCAAGGAGGCGTTGCGGGCGCTGGTGGAGCGTATCGTGCTGACGCCTGCGGCGGAGGGCTCTGGCCTGGATCTGACGCTGGAGGGCGACCTGGCCGGGCTGCTGCGTCTTGCGGCGGGTGCGGAAGGCGCGAACAGGAAGAAGGCCCCGGACGGTATATCCGAAGCCTTTGATATGTCTTGCGAATTAGTGTTGGTTGCGGGAGCAGGAAACCGCCGTATCCTACCTGCCCTCTCCGCAATCATATAAACGTATAATAGCGTACGGCCTCAAATGGCGCCTATGTGAGACATCTCGCTACGGTCTTGCTTTTGTCGGGGCAATCCTCTCGGCGTTGTTCTCAAAGCTGCGGCGTCATAACCGGTCAGGAGTAAAATCTGCGATAACGTCTATCTGCCTTGCTCCGACTCTGATTTGCAGAGTTTGGTGGATAGCAAATGGCGCGGGCATGCCAAAGCATATCCGGCCTTAACCTTCCGGCCTGCGTTGTCACCGCAGAAATCTTACGGCCGCGTTCCACAACACTGGCAACCCTTAGGGCCGACAGAAGTTGCAGGAGATTTGATAGGTGTAGCCGACCCCGCCCGGCGGGAACAGCCGCTCTTCACTTCAACCGCTTGCTTCAGAGAACAACAACGGCACCACCGACCAGCAGCACAGCGTTGAGCATGCCCCACAGCGTCATCTGGAAATGGGTGTTTTGCCCGCCTTCGTGACCGAACCAGTAGCAGAACCAGTTACCGGCAATCAGGAACCCGCACCAGGTCGCGGTGAACATCAAGGTTCCGGCCAGCCCCAGAGCAATGGCCGTGTCCTGCGCCAGCCTGCCGACAGCGGACAGGGCGAGCGCGCCTGTTCCGGCCCAGAGCGCCGCAGTGGCCGCGATTTCCCAAACGACAATGCACCGGAACAGGCCCCGGCGCAGCCTGCTGCTGGTGACCCGGCGATAGGCGACAAAGCGGTAGGCTTCCGGGTATTCCTCCCGCATGCGGGTCATATCCATGACCTCGGCGGTGTAGGTTTCATTCAGGAAGGGATGCAAAAGGTTCTCCAGCGCGCCGGTTGTCAGCCAGGCAGCCATGAAGGCAACGCTGACGGCCTGTGCGGCCAGTACGGTGGTTTCCAGCAATGCTCTGTTCCCTGCTGCGGCCTGCCCGCCGGATCCGGCCGGCGGGCAAATGGGTTATCAATGGTCAGGCTTCCCAGTACATGTACTGCGGATACAGCTCGTTGGAGATGTGGATCTCAGCCCCCTTCAGGTTGCTCTTGGAGTGGTTGTAGAGCGCCCGCCAATAGGGCTGGATGATGACGCCTTCATCCACCATGATCTGTTCAAGCTTGGCCATGATCCGGCTGCGTGCCGCCGGGTCGGCGGTGGCCAGTGCCTGTTCGACCAGCGCGTCGAACCCGGCATTTGCAAAGCCGGACTCGTTCCAGGCCTGGCCGCTTCGGTAGGCCAGGGCCAGAGTCTGGATGCCCAGCGGCCGGTGGTTCCAGTTGGTGACCGAGAACGGGTATTTCGCCCAATCGTTCCAGAATGTCCCGGTTGGATAAACCTTTCGCCTAACCTTGATGCCTGCATCGCGCAGCTGCGCGGCGACAGCATCGCCCGTTGCCTTCCAGAACGCGGAATCGAGCGAGATCAGTTCGTGCTCAAAATCCGCCATGCCAGCTTCTTCCAGCAGCTTCATGGCTCCTTCCGGGTCACGCACCGGCGCGCCGATGTCGGCATAGTCCGGATGCACAGGCGAGACGTGGTGGTTCTCCGCCGCGCGGCCCTGGCCGCCATAGGCGATTTCCAGCACCACCTCGTTGTCCACAGCCTTCGCCAGCGCCCGGCGCACGCGCGCATCGGCATAGACCGCCTTGCCGTCCACCTCGGCGGTCTGATTGCAGCGAGCCAGAACCGTGGCCGCGGTGGTGACCTCGTGTTTGGTCCAGCCATCCAGCGAGTCGTAGGACGCCAGATAGTCGCCTTCGGTGTCGAAGTTGACGTCGTATTCATCGGCGTCGGCGCCGGCGAAGAATGCCGCCGGGTCGGCGCCAAAGTCGATGAACTCGATCCGGTCCATGTAAGCGCCGTTGCCGACGTTCCACCAAGTGTGATCCGGGTTGCGCACCAGCGCGGCGCTGTCGCCGACGCTGTAGAATTCCGGCAGATATGGGCCGGTGCCGATCGGGTTGTCCAGCATCGTGGCCTCGTCAAATGAAGGATGCACGATGGCGGCAGGGTAATCGGCAAAACTCGCGATCAGCGAGATATCCGGCTTAGGAAGTTTCAGCCGCAATAAGTTGCTGCCGGTCACCTCGACTACACCCGGTCTCAGCTGTTTCGTGTCCGGATCGGTAATCACCTGCAGCTTGCCAGCCATGGCATTGCCTTCGACGGTGCCGTCGCAGAAGCGCTCGATATTGGCCGCGACATCCTCGGCGGTGAAGGGATCGCCGTTGTTCCAGGTCACACCTTCGCGCACATGCAGCACGTATTCGGTGGCGTCCTCGCTGATCTCCCAGCTTTCCAGCAGGACCGGGGTGAATGTGCCGTCCGAATTGTAACGGACCAGGTATTCCAACCAGCCGCGGGTAAAGGTTGCAAGGGAGTTGAAGTCGAACTTGCGCGGATCCCGTATCGTTACAAGTTGCTGCTGGATGCGGACGGTGCCGCCCATTTGCGCGTTAACCGCAGCCTGCGCGGGCGCGGCAAGGCCCATCATCGCATAGGCGGTTGCGGCGGTTGCACCAAAGGAGCACGCCGTTGCCAGGAATTCCCTGCGGCTGACAGGGTCAGCTCCGAGGCTGCGGGCCTGCTGTGCAAGTGAATCCGGCAGCGGATTTCCTGTGCTGGTGAAATAGGTCATTGTTTCCCTCTCTGATGTGCCGTGAGGCTGGCCGATAGCGCTCTGCGGCGCGGTTTTGCGGTGGCCGGGAGCGCGCCCAGCCACCGCGAGGCTTAGGCAGGCATGCGAATGCTGCCGATCCCGTCATCCTCTGTTACGGACGCGCAGATGCTGGACAGGGTGCGGGGTTGTTCATAAGGCCAGGGCGTGCCGCGGTGCAGCACAGCCCGCTGGTCCCAGATCAGCACATCGCCTACAGCCCACTGATGCGAATAAGTGAACTCCGGCTGGGTGCAGTACGCCATCAGCTCATCCAGAAGCGCCTGGCTTTCGGTCTCGTCATAGCCGTCGACCTTGAAGGAATGGCTGGCGATATAGAGCGCTTCGCGCCCGTTCACCGGGTTGGGCCAGACCGCGTTCCAATGCTGGTCCGGCCATTTGTTGAACATCGGCAGCTCCGCCAGCTCGGGCGAGATCTTGCGCCGGGAATGGCTGTAGCGGTGCCAGATGCCGCGGCCGCGGATCTTTGCTTTCAACGCCTCCGGCATCGCCGCCCAGGCGGCCCGGGTGCTGGCCAGTTCCGTTGCGCCGCCCTCGGTGGTGACAACGCGGCCGATCAGAATGTTGGTAAGAGCGGGCGTGGGCAGGAAAGTGCTGTCCGAATGCCACAGGAAGTTGGACTTGAGGTTCAGCGTGTGCAGATCCATCTCGCCCGACGTGGAGCCGTCTTTCTGCACGTTGGACACCTCAGGCACCTCGAATTTCTCGCCCGGCTTGCGCTCGTCCGCCTTGCGGTCCTCGATCGGGCCGAACAGCTGCGCCAGCGCCATGTGTTCAGCGTTGCTGATGTCCTGCGCCCGGAACAGCAGCGCGGAATGTTCTTCGAACAGCGCCCGCAGCTCAGCGAAGTTCTGTCCCGCGCTGACATCGGAAAGGGCCATCCCGCTCACTTCGACTCCGAAATGCGGCGTCAGCGGTTTTGTCTGAATGGTGGTCATATCGGGTCTCCTCAGCCCTTTGCCTTTGCTTCGATTTCTTCAGCGGAGAGATGCTTCACACCCTCCCAGGCCCGTGACTTGCCAGGGTTCAGCAGCCCCTTGGGGTCCATGCGTTTTTTCCACGCGAGGTGCCGGTAGTCGGCGTTCTTCAGCCCGCCGCCCTCGACGAAAAAGGTATGCGCGTCGGAAACGCTGTGTCCGTGCTGCTCGTAGATGCTGTTGATCTCGCGCAGGCGCGCCTCGTTTGAGAACCAGATGATCGGCAGGTCAAAGGCGACGATGCTGCCGTCCAGCCGGGCAAACTCATGGTGCTGCCAGACGTCATCGTCCAAGGCTGCGCCCACGGCGGCAACCGCATCCGCATTCGACGCATCCGGCACCCCGGTCTGCTGATAGGTGGCAGAGCGGTCCGCCTTCAGCACCTGCAGGGTCGTATGGTTATAAGCGAACTCAAAGACATGCGGCAGCTTGGCCGCCTGCCGCTCCGCATCGTTCATTGCCAGATCCAGATGGCCGCCCTGCGCCGCAATCAGCGCGCGGAAAGCCACCATGTCCTCCACCGGAACCAGCGAGACCAGCAGGTGCGTGCCCTCCCGCAGATGCCCCTTGAGGCGCGGGAAATAGTCAACGATCCGCGCCTCGACCGTGCTGGCCAGCTTGCAGCCGATGTCCGGCGCAGCCGCCAGCGCATAGCCTGCGGCATAGCAGTCGCGGTAGCTGTCGAAGGTGGCCATGCAGCCGATCCAGTTGCGGTGCGGCACCGTGCGCAGGGTAACCTCGGTAATCACCCCGTTCAGCCCCCAGGCGTGGTGGATCTGCAGCGCCGCTTCGGCGTCAAAAGCATGCTCCTGCGGCTCTGCTTCCAGCGACAGCGCCTTGAGCTGGATAATATTGCCCTTTTCCCGCAGGGCGCCGTTGGCGATCGACCCGATCCCGGCCGATCCGCCGGCCACGAAGCCGCCGATAGTGGCAATGTCCTGGGTCGAAGGGAACATCGCCATTTCCCAGCCCTGCTCAATCAGAGCAGCGTTCACATCGGCCATCAGCGCCCCGGCTTCGGCCCGCACATAGCCCTCGCCGATCTCGAGGATGCGGTTCATCTTCGTGGTCTCGATGATCAGCCCGCCCTTCAGCGGCACCGCCTGACCGTAATTGCCGGTGCCGCCGCCGCGCAGGGTGACCGGAACATCCGCCTCAAAGGCGCGCTGCAGGCAGTGGCGCATTTCATCCGGGGTCTTGGGCACCGCAACCAGATCGCCAAAGCACTTCTTCAGCTGTGCATTCAGAACCGGGCTGTACCAGAAAAAGTCGCGCGAGCGTTTCTTCACAAGCACCGGCTCGTCAATCACCTCCACCGGCGACAGGCTGTCGGCAAATGCGGCCCAATCGGTGCGTGGGTGTTCCAGCGGCATCTCTGTCATTGTTGTTCTCCTTGCAAGGCCTCGGCCAGAGGTTGCGGGGCAGCACGGCTGCCCAGAATGTCCGTGACCGAGAGAGCGTCGAACAGCTGCAGATCCCCGATTGCAGCCCCGTCGACGGTTACGGGCGCAAGGCCAAGCGCCTTGCGGGCGCCGGTGGTGATCATCGGAAGATGGCTGCCGAAAGGCGGGTCCAGATGCGCGGCCAGTGCCGCCAGCGAGAGGGTCGCCAGCGGATCGTGGCTGCCCAACGGGCAAAATGCGTCACGCACGTTGTCGGTGCCCAGCACAACATTGACCCCGGCGGCCTGCAATTCATGGATTCGGGTCAACCCGCGGCGGTCCGGGGTGCCTGCGCCGCGCCCTTGCAGGTACAGGTTGGTGGCGGGCAGTGCTGCCACCGAAATCCCCGCACGGGCCAGCTTCTCCGCGATACGCTGCACGTCTTCATCGGTGTGATTCATCAGGCTGCAGGCATGACCGCACAGAACCGGGCCTTGGAAACCGGTTTTCAGCGCCGCATCGGCGATCATCTCCAATCCGTCGAGACCGGGCGCAAGGCCCTCGTCGACGTGAAAATCCAGCGCAAGCCCGGCTTCCTCCGCGGCGCGGAAGGTGTTGAGAATTCCGGCCTGCCGCTCAGGCTGGCCCAGCACAAAGGCGCCCAGAACGCCGCCGCTTTGAGCCACTCGGCGGGCGGAGGCACGGGCATAGCTGATGTCGGCCATCATGTCGGCGCCGGTCAGCGCCGCCCGTTGCAGGATCACCCCTGCCGGGGCCTCTTCCTTCAGTTCCCGCAGGATGTCCCAGGCTAATGGTGCAGCCGCCGGGTCCGGGCTGATACCCCAATCGACGTGCGTGCGAACAGTGGCACAGCCTGCCGACAGCAGCTCCTGCAGTCCGCGACCCGCCCGCCGGTGGATGTCTTCGGCTGTCCATATCCTGCGGTCCTGCGCCTGTGCGGCGGTTGCATCACCCAGCCCGCCGCCGATCCCCTGCATCCGGTCAATGGTGTGGCATTTGTCGAGATGCACATGCGGCTCGGTGAATTTGGGCAGCACCAACCGCTCTGGAGGAACCGTGGCCGGTTCAAGTCCAGCCGCCCGTCCGTCCCGCAGCACAAGGTCCCCCGCCAGGCAATCGCCGTACAACTGCCCGCCGAACCGGTCTGCCGCAGCGATCAGTGCAGCCGGGATAAGCACACCGGGCAGGCGCGCCTCTGCAGGAAGGGTATCCCTCATGAGCCGTTCCTGTGATCAAAGCGGGCAAACTCCGCAAGAAACAGCGCGAAGTTGCGTCCGGCAGAGGCCAGCATCGCCTCCCCCTTTGCCGCGGTGGCCGCGGAGGCATCGCCGCACACCCCCTCGGGGTTCAGATCGCCGGCAATCCAGCCCGGCGCAGCCGGCTGGCCGGTTAGTCCGATAAAACGGAAATTCGCGGCCCAGTCCGCCATTGCGGTGCGGAAATTCTTTGCCTTGCCCATGTCCACTAGATCGGGCCGGGCGGCCAGCATCGCCGAAGTCTCACTGTCGCCCGCGTGCAGGTCCACCGCATAAGCGCCGGGTTCGAAAAGGCCCTCCGATTCAGCAAAGCCCGACCATGAGCAAACGGCCACGATCAGATCGTGGCTGATGCGCAATTCACGCGCTGCCACCTGCAGCAGCGCGGTATTGCCGCCATGCCCGTTGAACAGCACCAGCCTGGAAACCCCTGCACGTGCCACCGAGGCACCGATATCCCGCAGCACTGACAGCAGCGTCTCCGGCGACAGGCTCAATGACCCGGCAAAGCGGTCGTGCTCGTTGCTTTTGGTGATGGTCAGCGCGGGCAGCACCAGAACCGACTGCTCAGGGCTGAGGTCCGCAAGCATCAGCCTAACCACCGCCTGCGTCAGGTCCGTATCGACCGACAGCGGCAGATGCGGCCCGTGCTGCTCGGTCGCGCCCAGCGGCAGCACCGCCACGCAATCTTCCGGCAAGGCGTGGAAATCCGGCGCCTTCAGCTCTGCCCAATGTCCCTGAACGCTCATGCCGCCTGCCCCAGGAAAGTGTCGAGGAATCCGTTGAACCAACGCGCTTGCGCCGCATCATGGGCCTCCATCAGCCGGTTTTGCGTCTGCACGTCCTGAACCCCGGGCCGCCCGTAAACATGCGCCTTGCTGTCCTGCCAGCGGCGGAAGCCGGCCGGTGTCACTTCGGCGTGAAACTGGAAGCCAAAGACGTTTTCTCCATAGCGGAAGGCCTGGTTCGGGTACTGCGCATTGCCAGCCAGGCGGACGGCGCCCTCTGGCAGGTTAAATGTGTGGTAGTGTGCCTGCGTAACAACCAGCGGTGCGTCGAGGAACCCGGCAGCCTCTTCCGAGGGCTCAATCGGATAATAACCGAACTCGAAGAATTCCCGCTCCGGCGCCCCCGCCCAGGCGCCAAGATGATAGGCGAGCTGCTGGCATCCCTGGCAAATGCCGAGCAGCGGAATGCCTTCCTCCAGGCACTGCGCGATCCAGCGGTCTTCCTCCAGCAGGAACGGGTATTCTTCCCTCTCAAAGACGTCAAACAGTCCGCCGTAGATCACCGATGCAGCGACCTCGCCCACGTCATCGAGGCGGTCGCCCGCAAAAGGTTTCCGGGTCACGGCCTCAAAGCCGTTCGCCGCCAGCCAGATGACCACACGGTCATCGGCAGGCTCATCGCCATGGCGCACCAATAGGACACGCGGTGCCATATTCCCCTCCTTCAGAGAATTGGTTTCTGCGTGGCCCTGATGGTGATCTGTGCCAGAGAGTGCCTTTAGGCTTGCAAACTCTCCTGCGTCTTGCAAGCTTTTTGAGGCACCTGAGAAAAGGAAATGAAATGAGAGCCTTAAACCCAGGCACCATTCGGCCGCCCTTCGCCGCCTATGCGCATGGAACGGAGATTCCGGCTGGTAAACGGGTCGTCGTAACCTCCGGTCAGCTGGGCATGAAGCCGGATGATTCGATCCCCGAAGGCAGCTATGAACAGGCCCTCATCTGCTTCGAAAACATCCGGGAAATCCTGCGGGAAGGGAATATGGAGCCTGCTGACATCACCCATATCTCGGCCTATGTCACCAGCCGCGAGCACATGGCCGGGTATATGCGCGCGAGGGACGAATTCCTGGCCGGAACCGGGCGGGTCCCAAGCTCGACCCTGCTGATCGTTTCCGGTTTCACACGGGAAGAGTTCAAGGTCGAGGTAGAGGTGATGGCAGCGAAGTAGCCAGGCTTGCCCGCGGCCATGGCGCTTGCCGCGGAATGAAGCCCGCTCCGCTGGACGGCCACGCCCGGCGCCAGACAGGGTCATCCTGCCGATTTTGTCCCTGTGGCCCCTGAGGCCTTCCTCCAGGCAAGCTTCCGCTTGATCGTGGACACGCTGATCCCGGTGGCATCGGCGGCCTTGCGGATGCTGCCCGCGCGGGCGACCTGGTCCTGCAGCAGCTCCGCCTCGTAGGCGCGGATCCTTTCGCGCACCTCACCGGGCGGAACCGGGCCGCTATCTTGCGCTTGCGGGGCGGGCGCGTGCGCGGAGCCGGCAAGGACCGCCTCCACCGTCGCGGCGGTGATGCGCGCCTCCGGCTCGGTGACCACCAGCCGCTCGGCCAGGGCGCGCAGCTCGCGCACGTTGCCCGGCCAGGTCCAGCGTGCCAGCCGGCTGACCGCGGCGCGGTCGAAGTATTTTTCGGCCCCGTGCCGCTGGTTGAAGATATCGAGGAAATGCTGCGCCAGCCCGGCAATGTCCGCGACACGGTCCTGCAGCGGCGGAATCTCGATCCCGGCGACCGCCAGGCGGTAGTAGAGATCCTCGCGGAACCGGCCCGCGCGCACCATCGCGCTCAGATCGCCGCGGCTGGTGGCGATCAGCCGGACGCCGCGCCCGCCGCGGGCCGGCTGCGCCGTGTCGCCGCGCAGCCAGGCGGACAGCCTTTCCTGCACCCCGGGCGGCATCATGTCGGCGCGTTCCAGGATCAGCGTGCCGCCCGCGGCCCGCGCCAGAAGCCCGTCGTCGCGGCCGCCTGCGGAGTCCTTGTGGCCGAACAGCTCCGCCATCACCGCCGCCTCCGGCAGCCCGCCGAAGCCGAAGCGCAGCAGCCGCTTGCGGCTGCGCTTGCTGTAGCGGAACACCAGGTCCGCGAGCTTGCGCTTGCCCACGCCCGACGGCCCGCTGATCAGCACCGCCGCATCGGTGCGCGCCACCCGCATCGCGCGGCGCACGGTGTCCTGCATGTCCTCGCTGGCCCAGAACAGCTCGCCGTCCTGCGCCGCGGTTTCCCGGATCTCGCGCAGCTCGCTTTCGTAGTTGCGGATCTCCTGCTCGGCGGCGGTCAGCTTGCCCTGCATCTCGATCAGCTCGGTGGTGTCGCGCGAGTTGATGATGACCCGGCGCACCGAGCCGTCCGACGCCATCAGCGGGATACCGGTGGCCAGCACCTTGCGCCCGGATTTCGTCGTCTGCAGCGCGGTCTGGCGTTTCTTGGTGGAGATGATCTTCCAGGTGATCAGCGGATCAAGATAGCCCTCACGCTCCAGCATGCTGGCGTCGCGCCCGAGGAAGTTGCGCGCGCTCAGGCCATAGCAGCGCTCGAACCCGGCGTTCATCCATAGGGTGCGACCGGCGCCGTCGGCCACGTAGATGCCGTCAAAGCAGTTCTCGAAGATCTCCGCGAAGTCGTCGAAATTAGCCTGCAGCGCCTGCAGCCCCGCGTCGGTGGCGGAGACGAACCAGCTTGGCAGGAAGCAGTGTTCCACCGCGGTGCCCCGCCGGGCGCTGGCGACGCAGAAGACCGAGGCGTTGACGGTGATCCAGACCGGCGCCTGTTCGGTGCCGTCGCGGCGGCGCAGGTCCTCCAGCTCGGGGTAGCGCGCGGCGAGCCCGGACAGCGTGGTGAGCCCGCCGTCGAACAGGCTGCGCAGCATCCGGTTGGCATAGGTGATCCGCTCGCCCTCGAGCCTGAGCACACCGAAGGACAGCGTGTCCAGAATCTCCGATTCGGCCTGCATGGAAGATCCTCCCGCGGATAAGCTTGGTTTCAAAATTGATACCATATGAGTCCAAATTTGACACCGATATTCCGGGAGAGCAGTTTCGAGACCCTGTAAGTCACCGATATAAAATCGAAAATTTTCTCCATGCCGACCCGGGTTCAGCCGCGGCCCCGCCGCCGCGCGGCCGTAGCCTTGAGGGGGAGACATCAGGAGGAACAAGTGACCCATATCATCGAAACCGACGTTCTCGTCATCGGAGAAGGCAGTGCGGGCCAGGTCGCGGCCCTGGCGGCAAGCGAGGCGGGCGCCGATGTTGTCCTGCTGTTCAACGGGCAGGCCTCGTCGACCGCGATTTCCACCGGTTTCCTGACCTACGCGGCGCATGACGGCTTCCCACAGGACGACGTTTTTGCCGCCATGTCGGAGGTCACCGGCAAGGGGCTCTGTGACACCGACCTGCTGCGGCGGCTGGTGGACGAGGCGCCCGCGGAGATGGGCGCGATCATCGAAAAATACGGCATCCCTGTCGACCGGGCCCCGCGCGGCGTGCGGGTGCGGCGCTCCACCGGCATGCGCGGCAAGGACATCCTGGACGAGACCTATGGCGCGGACGGGGCCGAGGACATGACCGGGCTGATGATGGAGTTCTCCTCCACCCATGGCACCGCGCTGTTCTCGCAGCTGCGCAAGGCGGTCAAGTCCAGCAACGTGCGCCGGATCAAGGGCAGCGCCCTGTCGCTGCACCGCGAGGGCCCCAGCGTCTGGGCCGATGTGGACAGCTCACCAGTGAAAATCGCCGCCCGGGCAGTGATCCTGGCGACCGGCGGGATGCAGGGCGTCTATGAGTTCACCGACACCCCGCAGAACCTCTTGGGCGACGGCCAGTCGATGGCGCTGGAAGCGGGTGCCGAGCTGGTCGACATGGAGTTCATCCAGTTCTACCCGCTGGCGGTGAACGAGGAAGGCGCGCCCGCGATCTTCCTCTACCCGGACTATCCCTCCTCCGCCAAGCTGGTGAACTCCGTGGGCGAGGACCTGATCCTGAAGCACATGGGGCCGGGCCAGTCGGCACTGGCGGCGCTGCACAACTGGGATTTCCTGAGCTTCATCATCCAGTCGGAGATCATTGAAGGACGCGAAGTGTTCATCGACTTCCGCGAAACCCAAGATGCCGAGTGGGCGCCGGATTCGCTGACCGCGACTTTCCTGTCCAAACACGTGCCGGACTTCCGCGAACGCCCGGTGCGGATCTCGCCCTCCTCGCATTACACCATCGGCGGGGTGCGGGTGGACACCGACGGGCAGACGGCGATCCCCGGCGTCTATGCCGTGGGCGAGGTGGCCGGGGGCCTGCACGGCGCCAACCGCCACGGCGGCACCGCGCTGGTTGAGGCAATGACCTTCGGCGCTATCGCCGGCCGCCACGCTGCCGCCAGCCTGCAGCCGCGCTCCAACATGGCGCGCGCAGCCGGCACCCCGCCCGCCGCGCAGCGCGCAGGCTCCGGCCGCTCCCCCGCCGGCCTGCTCGCCCAGGTGCGGCAGCTCACCCAGAAGGGCCTCGGCCCGGCCCGCTCCGACGCGCTGCTGGCGGAAACCCTGGCGCAGATCCGCAGGCTGCAGGGTGAGATCGCAGAATTGGGCTGGGACGGGCTGGACGGCTTCGCCGAGGTCCAGCGCCTGGCCCGGGTCGCCCGCCTGGCCGAAGCCATGTGCCTGGCGATGCGGCGGCGGCAGGAATCCCGCGGCACCCACATGCGCAGCGATTTCCCGGAGGAGGCCGGGGACTGGCAGCGCAAGCAGGCGGTGCGGCTCGCGAACGGGCGTCTCGAATTTCAGGATATCGCGCTGGGGGAGCAACCCTTGGCCGCAGCACTCTAAGGGAGGAAAATCCATGCAACCCAACCTGTTGAAACTGGCCTGCGTGTGCGGCCTCGCGGCCAGCACCGCGCTCAACGCGCTGCCCGCCGCCGCCAAGGAGGAGTTCAAGGTCGGCATCGTCACCTTTCTGTCCGGCCCCGCCGCCGGGCCGTTCGGGGTTCCGGGCCACCAGGGCGCCGAACTGGTCATCGAGGCCATCAACGCAGGTGCGCTGCCTGCCCCCTATGATACCCCCGGTTTTGCCGGGGCGCGGCTTGCCCCGGTTTTCGTCGACGAGGCCGGCGGCAATACCAAGCAGGTCGCTGAATACCGCAACCTCGTCCAGAAACAGGGCGTGGACGCTGTGATCGGCTATATCTCGTCGGGCTCCTGCCTGTCGGTGGCGCCGGTTGCCGAAGAGCTGAAGACGCTGACCATCATCCCGGTCTGCGGCTCGCCGCGCCTGTTCGAGGAAGGCGGCAAGGACTACGTCTTCCGCACCACCGGCCACGCGGTCGGCGATGGCGTTGCTGCCGCGCTCTATGTTCGCGACAAGTTCGGCGATGCGCCTGCCTATACCGGCATCAACCAGAATTACGCCTGGGGCCAGGACAGCTACAAGTTCTTTGACCTGGCGATGGAGACCATCAACCCGGACACCAAGGCCTCCGACAACCCGCAGTTCCCGAAACTGTTCGCGGGCCAGTTCGGCACCGAGATTTCCACCCTGTCGCTCGACAAGGCGCCGCTGGTGCATTCCAGCTTCTGGGACGGCGACATGGAGGCTTTTGTTCTGCAGGCCAACGTGCGCGGCTTCTTCCGGCAGAAAACCTTCATCTCGACGCTCGGCGCCTCGGCGGTGGACCGTCTGGGCAAGGGCTTCCCCGAAGGCGTGGTGATGGGCACCCGCGGCGAATACGGCCTGCTGGTGCGCGACATGGACACGCCGCTGAACCGCTGGTTCGTCGACCGCTACAAGGAAAAATACGGCGAATACCCGCTGGGGCCGTCCTATCAGTACGCCCAGTCGATCCTGGCGCTGAAGATCGCGATGGACAAGGCCGCGGAGGCAGTCGGCGGTTTCCCGGGGCAAGCGCAGGTCATCGACGCCTTGACAGGACTTGAATGGGACAGCTTCGGCGGCCGCATTTCGATGACGCTCGGTGGCGGCCACCAAGCAGTGCATCCGGTGGGCTATGGCATCACCGGCTGGAACAAGGACAGCGGCGAACCGGTTGCCACCGACGTCGTGTTCTACCCCGCTAATTGCATCATGCCGCCCGAAGGCCAGACAGGCATCGAATGGCTTGAGGCCGGTATGCCCGGCGCCAGCTGCTGACCCCGGTTCTCCCCGGTGGCGGGCGGGGCGCTCCTGCCCTGCCCGCTGCTGGAGAGAGAGGGAGGAGGAAAATACACATGCAACTGCTGTTTACCATACTGCTGGACGGGCTGGTCTATGCCTCGTACCTGTTCATCGTCGCGGCGGGTCTCACCATCATCTTCGGGGTGATGAAGATCCTGAACGTGGCCCATGGCGGCTTCTACGCCTGGGGCGCTTACACTGCCGCCTATTTCATCGGCGCCGCCTCCGAGATGGGACTGCCCGATTGGTTCGCCTTCGTGATCATCGCCGGATCGGCGCTGGCGGTCGGCATCGTGCTGGGCCTGCTGATCGAGCGGATCGTGCTGCGCCGGCTCTACGATCACGAGGAGATCCTGATCGTGCTCGCCACCTTCGGGGTGTTCCTGATCCTCGAGGACCTGATCCTGCTGATCTTCGGCGTGAACCCCTATTTCGCCTATCAGCCGATGGTGGCCCTGGGCAGTGTCGAGATGGGCGGCATCTTCCGCGACGTCTATTCGCTGACTCTGTTCGGCGTCGCGCTGTCCGTCGCCGCGGGAAGCTGGTGGATGCTGACCCGCACCCGATGGGGCAAGCTGATCACCGCCGTCATCCATGACCGCGAGATGGCGCTGATCGTCGGCATCAACGTGCGCCGCCTGTTCGTAGTCACCTTCTGCGCCGGCGCCGTGCTGGGCGCGCTCGGCGGCGCCTATATCGCGCCCACCGTGTCTGTGGCGCCCGGTTTTGCCGTCGATGTCATCGTGCTCAGCTTCGCCGTCGTCGTGATCGGCGGCATGGGCTCGATCCCCGGCGCGCTGATCGGCGCGCTGCTGGTCGGCCTGCTGCGCGCGCTGGCGGTCCACAAGCTGCCGGAGCTTGAACTGTTCGTGATCTTCCTGGTGATGTCCGCAGTTCTGATCGTGCGCCCCGAGGGGCTGTTCGCACCCGCCAAGGCGAGGAAAATCTGATGCATCAAGCAATTCTATCCGACAAGACCGTGCGTCTTACGGCCTTTGCCCTTCTGGCGCTGGCTGCGGCCGGGCTGATGCTGCCGGCCTGGGTCGTCAACAACATGATGTTCGGCCTGGCCCGCGGCGCTGCTGTGCTGGGGCTTCTGGTGCTGTGGCGGACCGGGCTGATGTCCTTCGGCCACGGACTCTACTTCGGGCTGGGCGCCTATGCGGTGGCGCTGTCCGAGCAATGGCTAGGCCTCAGCGATTTTGCCCTGCGCATCATCATCGCCATGCTGGCCGCGGTCATTGCGGGCTTTGCCCTGGGCTTCATCCTGCGCCGCTACCGCGACATTTTTTTGCGATGCTGTCGCTGGCGTTTTCGATGGTTCTCTACGGCATCCTGGTCAAGACCGAGGCGCTGGGGTCCACCGATGGCTTCTCGGTGTCGCAGACCACCTTCCTGGGCTGGGCGCCCGAGGGCAAGCAGGTGCTGTTCACCGCCATCATCGCCGTCTGCCTGGCGCTGGCGGTGCTGGTGCAGATGTACCTGCGCTCGACCCTCGGACGGCTGACTACCGCGATCCGCGACAACGAGATCCGGGTGGAATACCTGGGCTATTCGGTGGCCCGCGCGATCCACATCAAATACGTGATCTCGGCCGCCCTGGCCGGCGCCGCGGGCGGGATGATGGCGATGGCGCTGGGACAGGTCGATCCCGACAGCATGGTCTACTGGACCGTCTCGGGCGAGTTGGTCTTCATCACCATCATGGCCGGACCGGGCAGCGTGCTGGCGCCCTTCATCGGCGCCATCATCTTCGAGTTCCTGCGCACCTACGCCTTCGAGATCGCCCCGCACGCCTGGCAGCTGATCGTCGGCGGCACGCTGCTCTTGATCATCTTCTTCCTGCCCGGCGGCATCTGGTCGCTGCTGGAACGCATCCCCCTTATCCGGAGGCTCCGTCATGACTGATGCGCCCATCCTCTCCGTCAAGGACCTGCAGAAATCCTTCGGCGCCGTGACCGCGGCCAAGGACATCAACGTCGACATCCCCGCAGGCCAGGTGGTCGGCGTGATCGGAGCCAACGGTGCGGGCAAGACCACTTTCGTCAACATGGTCACCGGCTACCTGAAACCCTCGGGCGGCACCATCCGGTTCCGGGGCCGCGACATCACCGGCATCGCGCCGCGGCTGGCGGTGCATCAGGGGCTCACCCGCTCGTTCCAGGTCAGCCAGGTGTTCATGACCCTCAGCGTGCGGCAGAACCTCCTGTCGGCACTGGCCCTGGCCCGGCGCAAGGGCGGCGCGCTGCTGCGCCCCATCGCCGGGCCGGAACTGCTGGCGGAATGCAACGCGATCATGGCCCGCTACGGCCTCACGGAGGTGGCGGAACACGAGGCCAGCGCGCTGTCTCAGGGCTCGCGCAAGCTGCTCGACATCGCGATGGCGGTGGTCAGCGGCCCCAGGATGCTGCTTCTGGACGAACCCACCTCCGGCGTCGCGGCGGAAGAAAAGTTCGCCATCATGGACACGGTGATGTCGGCGCTGAAGGCCTCCGGCACCACCGTCCTGTTCATCGAGCACGACATGGAAATCGTCGAGCGCTACGTCGACCGGGTGCTCGCCTTCTTCTCGGGCGAGGTGATCTGCGACGCCCCGCCCGCCCGAGCGCTGATCGACCCCAAGGTGCGGGAGCTGGTGATCGGCGACACCCGCGCCCCAACCGCCCCAACCGCCACAACCGGACAAGCGGAGGCAGCCTATGCTTGAGATCAACAACCTGAACGTCTCCATCGGCCCGGTGCCGATCCTGCGCGGCAGCGCGCTCACCGTGAACACCGGCGAGATGGTGGGCCTGATCGGCCCCAACGGCGCGGGCAAGACCACGATGATGCGCGCGATCATGGGGCTCTTGGCGGCACAGTCCGGTACGATGAACTTTGACCACTGCCAGCTGTCCGCCACCCCGCCGCAGGACCGCGCCCGCATCGGCATCGGCTACATGCCCGAGGACCGCAAGCTGGTGCCGCAGCTGTCGGCCGAGGAAAACATCATGATGCCGGTCTGGGCGGTGGACATCCCCGATTATCAGGACAGGCTGAAATGGATCTATGACCTGATGCCGGAGGTGCGCGAGTTCCGCGGCCGCAGCGCCACCTCGCTGTCCGGCGGCCAGCAGAAACTGGCGGCGCTGGCGCGGGCGCTGATGATGGGCGGGCGGCTGATCCTGCTGGATGAGCCCTCCGAGGGCATCGCCCCGGTGCTGGCCCGGCGGATCTCGGAAATCCTGCGGGACCTGAAATCCGAAGGCATTTCGATCCTGATCGCGGAATCCAACGACCACCACTGCGCCGACCTGCTGGACCGCAGCTACCGCATCGAACGCGGGGCCACGCATCCCGCGTGACCCCTTCCCGCCACAGGCTCAAGCCAAAGGAGACCGGAATGCTGGAACCGGAGATCACCGAAACCAAAGCTGGCGCCGCCGCGCGGATCACCCTGAACCGGCCCAAGGCGCTGAACGCCCTGACCCGCGGCATGGTGCAGCGCATGTCGCGCGTCCTGTCCGAGTGGGAGGCCGATCCGGCGGTGACGCTGATCGTGGTGGATGCCGCCGGCGGCAGGGCCTTCTGCGCCGGCGGCGACGTGGCCCGGCTTTATGCGGAGGGCACGGCGGGCAACTTTGCCTATTGCACCGGATTCTGGGCAGAAAACTATGCATTGAACGCCCAGATTACCGAACTCGGAACCCCTTATGTGGCGCTGATGGACGGCATCGTGATGGGCGGCGGCGCAGGTATTTCGGCCCACGGGCGGCACCGCGTGGTCACCGAACGCACGGTGCTGGCGATGCCCGAGTGCGGCATCGGGCTGGTGCCCGACGTCGGGGCCAGCCACCTGCTGGCACGGGCGCCCGAGGGGCTGGCCCGGCTGGTTGCGCTGACCGGGGTGCGCCTTGGCGCCGCCGATTGCATCGCGCTGGGGCTGGCGGACAGTTTCGTGCCCTCGGACCGGCTGCCCGCCCTGGCCGGCGCGCTGATGGAAGCGGCGGACGCAGGCCCGATTGCGCAATTCAGCACCCCGCCCGGGCCGGGCACCCTGCCCGATCCGGAAGACGCGGCGGCGATGTTTGCGGGGCAATTGCCCGCCGCGATGGCCGCCCGGCTGGAGCGGCGGCCCGACGCCTGGGCGCAGGACGCCGCCGCCGCGCTGCGCCGGGCCTCGCCGCGCTCCCTGCGGCTCACGCTCGATCTGCTGGATGCCGCGCGCCCCTGCCCGAGCCTGCGCCGCTGCCTGGAGCGTGACCTTGACGCGGCGTCATACTGCCTGACCGAAGGCGACTTCCTCGAAGGGGTGCGGGCCGCGGTCATCGACAGGGACCGCAAACCCAACTGGAAGCCAGACACTGGCCAGCAGCCGGATCCCGGCCGCTAGCCGATAACCCCGCCGGGCCGCGCCTGCCGGTTCGCCAGGTTACCAAAAGTATACCGGTTGATAATCGGAACCTGTGGTGAAACGGTAAGCGCGAACCGGCACCCCCGGTCCGCCAGCATCCCCGCGCGGGCGCCGCGGCGCCGGTAACTCTGAAGCAAATCTGCACGACCAGCCACAGGAGGACACTCCCGATGACCGACCTCACCATCAACGGAAAGGACGTCAAGCTTGACGTTCCCGGCGATACGCCGCTGCTCTGGGCGCTGCGCGATGACCTGCGCCTGACCGGCACCAAATTCGGCTGCGGCATCGCCCAGTGCGGCGCCTGCACGGTCATGGTGGACGGCATGCCCGTGCGCTCCTGCGTGACCCCGGTGGAGGCGCTCGAAGGCTCCGACGTGGTCACCATCGAGGCGCTGGAGGGCCCGGAGGCCGAGGCCGTGCGCAAGGCCTGGCTCGACATCGACGTGCCGCAATGCGGCTACTGCCAGTCCGGCCAGATCATTGCCGCCGCCGCGCTGCTGACTGAAATCCCCAACCCGACGGACGAGGACATCGACTACGCGATGGCCGGCAACGCCTGCCGCTGTGCCACCTACGTGCGCATCCGCAAGGCGATCCACAACGCAGCCAAGATGCTGGAGGCCTGATCCATGACCACGTTCTCCCCCACCCGCCGCGGCTTCCTGGCCGGCGGCGCCGCGCTGATCATCGGCGCGCACCTCCCCGTTGGCGGCAAGATGGCGGCCAAGGCGGCCTCCGGCCCGGTCAGCCTGAACGCCTTCGTCCGCATCGCCGAGGACAACACCGTCACGGTGATCGTCAAGCATATCGAGTTCGGCCAGGGCCCGTTCACCGGCTTTGCCACCCTCGTTGCCGAGGAGCTGGACGCCGACTGGCCGCAGATGCGCGCCGAACATGCGCCCGCGGACACCGCCACCTATCAGAACTTCGCCTTCGGCATCCAGGGCACCGGCGCCTCCACCGCGGTGCGCAACGCCTTCACCCAGATGCGCCAGGCCGGCGCCGCAGCGCGCTCGATGCTGGTGCAGGCCGCTGCCCGCGAATGGGGCGTTCCCGAAGGTGAGATCACCGTTGCCAAGGGCGTCGTCAGCCACGCCGCCAGCGGCCAGTCGGCGCAATTCGGCGAACTCGTCGCCGCCGCCCAGGACAGCACCCCGCCCGAAGAGCCCAAGCTCAAGGACCCGGCGGATTTCGTGCTGATCGGCAAGGACGTCCCGCGTCTCGATTCCGCGGACAAGACCACCGGCGCGGCGCAGTTCACCCTCGACGTCTTCCGCGAGGGGATGCTGACCGTTGCCGTTGCCCACTCGCCCTGGATCGGCGGCAAGGTGAAATCCGTCGATACCGCCGCCGCGCTGGCCATTGACGGCGTCGAGAAGGTCGAGACCATCCCCACCGGCGTCGCGGTCTATGCCAGGAACACCTACTGCGCCTTCAAAGGCCGCGATGCGCTGGAGATCGACTGGGATCTGAGCGAGGCCGAAACCCGCTCAGCCGAGGAGCAGATGGAAGAGGTCGCCGCCGCCGCTGCGACGGGTGAAGGCGTGGTTGCCGATACCTACGGCGATCTGGACGCGGCCTTTGCCGATGCGGCCGAGGTGATCGAGGCCGAATACCGCCTGCCCTTCCTCGCCCACGCCCCGCTGGAGGTGATGGACGGCGTGATCGAGAACCGCGGCGATGCGGCCGAGATCTGGATGGGCAGCCAGATGCAGACCGTCGACCAGCAGGTGACCGCCAATATCCTCGGCATCGCGCCCGAGCAGGTGGCGATCAACACGCTGCTGGCCGGCGGCAGCTTCGGCCGCCGCGCCCAGTATGACGGGCAGTTCGCTCAGGAGTTGGCCCAGGTCGCCAAGGCCGGCGGTGAGGGCACCTTCAAACTGGTCTGGAGCCGCAAGGACGACATCCAAGGCGCTTATTACCGCCCGCAGGCCGTCCACCGTCAGCGCGCCGCTCTGAATGAGGATGGCCGCATCGTGGGCTGGCAGAACACCTTTGCCACCGAAAGCATCATGGGCGGCTCCGCCTTCGAAGTGGTGATCCAGAACGGCGTCGACCCGTTCTCGGTCGAGGGCTCAATCCACAAGCCCTACGACTTTGGCGCGTTCGAGGCCCGCTGGGTGCCGACCAACAGCAAGGTGCCGCACCTGTGGTGGCGCTCGGTCGGCCACTCGCACACCGCATTCGCCAACGAGGTGTTCCTGGACGAGGTTCTGCAGGCCAAGGGCAAGGACCCGGTCGAGGGCCGTCTGGAGCTGCTGGGCGGCAAATCCCCGCGCGACCGCAGGGTGCTGGAGCGTGTGGCGGAAATGGCGGGCTGGCAGGGCGTGAACGGCGCGGATGGCAAGGCCTACGGCGTGGCGGTGCATCCCAGCTACGACTCGCATTTCGCCTTCATCGCCGAGGTCTCCGAGGTGGATGGCGAACCACGGGTTCACAAGGTCTGGGTGGCCGCCGACGTCGGCATCGCCATCAACCCCGACGTGGTGAAAGCGCAGATCGAAGGCGGGCTGGGCTTCGGCCTCAGCGCAGCCTTGTTCAACGAGATCACCTTCGACGAAGACGGCCGGGTGGCGCAGGAGAACTTCGACAGCTACCGCCTGCTGCGGATCCACGAAATGCCCGAGGTCGAGATCGACCTCGCCGTCAGCACCGAAAACCCGGGCGGCATCGGCGAGGCGGGCACCCCGCCGATCGCGCCGGCCGTCGCCAATGCCTGGCGCGTGCTGAAGGGCGCGCCCGTGCGCCGTCTGCCGCTGGTGCGCGCGTGAAAGGAGACCGGACAATGAAACAGCCCAATACCCGCCTCGCCGCGCTCACGATTGCCATCGTGCTGGCCAAGCTGCTGCCCGGCACCCCGGCGCTTGCCGGAGAGGTGAACGGCCTGAAAACCGCCGAAGCCTTCGAGAGCATCGAGCCTGCCGAAGCGCGCTCGGTTGCGATCTTCGAGGAGATGGCCAAGGTCATCACCCACCCGCGCTGCATGAACTGCCACCCGGTCAACACCGGGCCGCTGCAGGGCGACGAACAAAAGCCGCATTCTCCGCCGGTGCCGCGCACCGAGGACAACTTCGGCGTCGTCGCCATGCGCTGCACCACCTGCCACGGGGACGAGAACCAGCCCTTCCTCGGCGAAAGCGGCTCGGTGCCGGGCAACGGCCACTGGCAGCTGGCGCCGGTCAGCATGGGCTGGATCGGCCTGACGGTTCCGGAGATCTGCGCCCAGTTGAAGGACCCGGAACGCAACGGCGGCCGGTCGCTGGAAGAGGTCGCGCACCACATGGGCGATGACACGCTGGTCGGCTGGGCCTGGACCCCGGGCGAAGGCCGCACTCCGGCGCCCGGCACCTGGGAGGCCTTTGCCGAACTGGCTGAAAACTGGATCGAAACCGGCGCTGCCTGTCCCGGCTGAACGGGCGGCTTGCGCGAAAGATAAAACCGGCGGCCCCTTGCGGCCGCCGGTTTTCTGTTCAGACCATTGTCGAATTCGGAAGGGCCCGCTCAGAGCGGCACAAACCGCCAGGCATCGCCCTCGGCCTCGACCCGGCCCAGGCCCGGGAAGGGCAGATGGGTGGCGGCGATGGGCGTGCCCGACTGCGCCGCCTCCGCCAGCAGCGCCCGGCGGGTGGCAGCGGCTGCGGCCGCGTCGCTGTCGAGCGCGTAAGCCACGTCCGGCTCGGCAAAATGCACCGCGCCCGAGATCAGCGCATCGCCCGCGATCAGCAGCTCCTCGCCCCCGGATTGCAGGCGCAGCCCAATGTGGCCCGGGGTATGCCCCGGCAGCGGCCTCAGGCTCAGGCCTTCGCCCAGATCGGCGGCGCCCTCGTGCAGCACCACCCGGTCCGCAAAGGACGCGGCCACCGCCTGCACCATCTCGATCATCGGGCGCTGGTCCTCGGGCACCGCATCGGCCAGCCCCTTCTGGGTCCAGAACGCCCATTCGGGCTTCGAGACGTGAACCTTCGCCCCGGCAAACCCGCCGCCCATGAGCCCGCCCAGATGGTCGGCGTGCATATGGGTCAGCACGATGTCGGTGATCTCCTCTCCGGCGATCTGCGCCAGCGCCTTTCCGGTGGCCGGGAACCGCTGCTGCAGCGCCGCGCCGGAGCCGGTGTCCACCAGCAAGCGGCGGCTGCCGGCCTCGATCAGCCAGAGGTTGGCGCCGATGGTAAGCGGCGCGTTCAGCCGACTGGCCAGATCCTCGGACAGGCCGGAGAAATACTCCATCGGCAGATCGAAATGACCGTCATCGAACACGGTCAGCCGGATCCGGCCGACGGTGAGGCTGTGGGGGGTGTTTGGCATCGGGGCTCTCCATTGCTTGGTCCCGCACTGGTATGGCGCAGCGCCGCCGGGCCGGGTATTGTCGCGGGTGACAAAGTTTTTGCCGGTTACGCCAAGCCATGCCACCCGATCCCTCCGCCGAACCGCTGCCCGCCGTGATCCTGGCCTACCCCGGGGCAATGCCCTCGGCGGTGCTGGGGCTTGGCGACATCCTGGGCCACGCGGGGCTCGCCCCGCTGACCGTCCGCCAGCCTGATGACGCGCCCGAGCGCGCCCGCGCCGTGATCCTGCCGCCTTCCGCGCGCGAGGTTCATCCCACGGACGCACCCTGGGTCACCGGCTGGCTGGCGCAGCAATCCGCACGCGGCGCGCTGATCTGCTCGGCCTGCACCGGTCTGCACTGGATTGCCGCCGCCGGGATCGACCGGGGCCGTCCGGTCACCACCCACTGGGGGCTCGAGGCGCGGATGCGGGCGGCCTACCCCGGCCTGCAGCTCGATACCGGGCGGCTGGTGATCGAGCACACCGACCTGGTGACCGCGGGCGGGCTGATGGCCTGGATCGACCTGGCGCTGGTGATGATCGAGCGGCTGGCGGGGCGCGCCGCGATGCTGGACACGGCCCGGCATTTCATCATCGACCCGGGCCGCCGCGACCAGCGCCGCTTCCGCCGCTTCCTGCCGCCGATGGACCATGGCGATGCCCCCGTGCTGGCCGCGCAGCAGCGGATCGAGGCGCAGCTTGCCGAGCCGCTTCGCGCGAAGGAACTGGCCGCCGCGGTTGGCCTGTCGCTGCGCAGCCTGCAGCGGCGCTTCACCCGCGCCACCGGCCACAGCCTGACCGCCTACCAGCAGAACCTGCGGATCGAGCGCGCCCGCGATCTGCTCGCCGCGACCACCCGCAGCGTGGCGGAGATCGCGGCGGAGGTGGGCTATTCCGACCTGCCGGCCTTTCACCGGGTGTTCTCCCGCCAAGCAGGCATGACCCCCGGCCGCTTCCGCCGCACGCAGGGGAGCGCGCCTAGCCCCGCAGCGCCGCCGCCAGCTCCGTGATACTGTCCACCTCCAGGTCATAGGCGCCGGTTTCGCCCTGCGCGGGCGTCTCCGGGGGCTGGTCCCCCCATTCCCGCGGCCGCCGCACCAGCGCGGTGCGGAACCCCACCTGCCGCGCCGCGTCCAGGTCATATGGGTGGCAGGCCACCATCAGGCATTCCTCCGGGGCCAGCTGCAGCCGCCCCGCCGCCCGCCGGTAGGCTTCTGGCAGCAGCTTGTAGAGGCCGAGCCCCTCGCAGGACAGCACCGCGTCCCAGACCAGGCCGTTCCGGCGCGAGCTGTCGATGATCAGCCGGTAGGACAGCAGCGAGAACGACGCGACGATGCGGTCCCGGCGCAGCGCCGCCAGCCCTTCCCGCACGTCCGGCCAGGCGTCAAAACCATGCGGCGCCTCCCAGGCAATCGCGCGCCGGTCCTGCGCGTCAAAAGCCTCCAGCCCTTCGGCTTCCAGAAGCGCCTCCAGGCAGAAGTGGTGCGCCTCGTCGAAATTGTACTCCGGCGGGCCGTTTTCGCCGAGGTTCAGCATCGCCTGCATCGACCGCCGCCGCAGATCATTGGCCAGCGCCGCCCAGTCCCGGCGGATCCCGTGGCGCTGCCCTGCCGCGGCGAATGCATCGCGAAAGCCGCTGTGCCAGTCCAGCACGGTACCGCCGGTGTCGTAGGTCAATGCCTTGATTTCCTTCAGATTCATCCATCTCCTCCCATAAACGCATATTCGCATGCCGACGCATTGGCCGGGGACAGACCCAAGTATCCAATTGCCCTGCGGAGGCAACTGCTAGAGCACGTCCTGCCAGTCCGGATGGCGGGCGATCTGGGCCTTGGCGAAGGGGCACAGCGGCACGATCTTGCGGCCCTCGGCGCGTGCATCCTCGACGCCGCGCTGCACCAGCGCCCGGCCCGCGCCGCGCCCCTTCAGCGCCTCCGGCACCTCGGTATGGTCGATGATGATCGAGGCGGTGCCCAGTCGCGAATAAGTCATCACCGCCTCATGCCCGTCCAAACGCAACACATAGCGGCCCTTGCTCTCGCCCTCCGCGCGGCGGATATCGAATGCTTCGCTCATAGCGCCCTCCCTCAGGCTGCCTGCGCGGCCTTCAGCTGGCGCAGGATACCGGCGTAATTCTCTTCTCCTTGCGCGCCGCTGACCAGATGCTGGCGCTCAAAGATCATCGCGGGCACGCCCCGCACCCCGCGGCTGGGCCAGAACTGCTCCTTGGCGCGCACCTGTTCGGCGCGTTCGCCGCTGTCCAGCATGGCGCGGGCGGCATCGCCGTCCAGTCCCGTGGCCGCGGCCACCCCGGCCAGCACATCGATGCTGGAGACATCCGCGCGCCGGGAAAAGAAAGCCGCAAACAGCGCCAGCTTGACCTCATGCGCCTTGCCCTGCTCCTCTGCCCAGCCGATCAGCTGATGGGCACGGAAAGTGTTATACATGCGCATGTCGTCAGCGTAGTTGAAGGTGAACCCCAGCGCCGCGCCCATCTCCGTCAACCGCGCCCGCGCCTGGCGCGACCCCTCCGGCGTAGTGCCGTATTTCGCGGCCAAGTGCTCACGCAGGTTCTCCCCCTCCGGCGCCATCTGCGGGTTCAGTTCGAACGGGTGCCAGTGGATGTCCACTTCGATGCCGGTCTCGCGCACCGCCTTGGCCAGCTGGTAATAGCCGATGGCGCACCAGGGACAGACGACATCAGAGACGATATCGACGCGGATCGGAGGGGTGTCTGCGGTCATGGGCTCACTCCTTTTAATCGGCGGCGTAATTGGCCGCATTGGCGGCCGCCGCGGCTTCGGTGTCGCCTGCGCCAAAGACAGCAGGCCGCGGTTTCGGCAGCTGCAGCGCTGCCTGGGTGGCAGGCCGCGCATCAAGGCGCGCGAACCAGGCGTTCAGATGGTCGAGACCGGAGACGTCCACCCCGGCCCAGAAGTGGGACCGCGCCCAGGGGTAAGTGGCGATATCGGCAATCGACATCTCCTCCCCCACCAGCCAGTCCCGCCCCTTTAGACGGCCGTCGAGCACCTCCAGCAGGCGGCGGGTCTCCTCCACGTAGCGCTTGATGGCAAAGGGGTCGTCATGGCCGTTGGGCCGGGCGATGCGCTGGAAATACATCGCCTGCCCCATCATCGGCCCGATGCCGCCCATCTGGAACATCAGCCATTGATGCGTCTGCGAGCGCTCTTTGGGATCGGCGCTCAGGAAGCGGCCGTATTTCTCCGCCAGATACCACAGGATCGCGCCGCTTTCGAAGACCGCGAAGTCATCGTTGCCGCGGTCGACGATGGTGGGGATGCGGCCGTTCGGGTTGAGCTTCAGATACTCCGGCGCCTTCTGTTCCTTCCTAGCGAAATCCACTGCCGCCAGCTCGTAGGGGATGCCCGCCTCGTGCAGGAAGATCAGCGGCTTCCAGCCGTTCATCGTCGGCGCCGTATAGAGCAGGATGTCAGGTCTGCTGTCACTCATCGCGGTCTTCCTCACAGGTTTGCATCGCCCTTGGGCGGAGGTGTCCAGCCGCGTTCCGAGCGGTCGTGGCGGTCCAGCCGGTCGGCGGTCATCAGCTTGAACAGGGTTTGCGACTGCGCCCGCATCGCGTCGAGATACCCGGCCGAGACCCCTTCGGCGTTCCAGGTCTCCCGCAGCCCGTCCAGCGCCTCGCGGTCGTGGGCGCGGAAGATGCGGCTTGCGGTCTCGGCTTGGAAGGGGTGGCAGCCGATGGCGGTCAGCGCATCGCGGCCCATCGCCAGCGCGCTCTCGAAGGTCTCCCGCTGGACCAGATGGGCGCCCGCCTGCTCCAGTTCGTAGACGTGGTGCCGGTCGTGGGCGCGGGCGTGGATGATCACCCCGGGATAGGTCTTGGCGACATGATGCACCAGCTCGGTCTGCTTCTCCCGGTCATCCAGCGCGGCGACAAACAGCCGGGCGTTCTCCAGCCCGGCGCTGTGCAGCAGGTCCGGGCGGGTGGCATCGCCGTAATAGGCGCGGAAGCCGATCCGCGACAGGTTCCCGATGGTGTCGGGATCGTGGTCCAGCACCGTCACCTTGTGGCCGTTGGTGACCAGCATCCGCGTGATGATCTGGCCAACCCGGCCGATGCCCGCCACCACGATGCTGCCCGCCTCGTCGATCCCGTCCGCCGCGCGGTCTTCTGTCCGCACCGCACGCGGCGCCAGTACCTTCTCGTATAAAATGAACAGCAGCGGCGTCAGCAGCATGGTCAGCGCCACCACCAGTGTCATCGGCTTGACCACCTCTGCCCCCAGGATACCGGCCCCGGCGGCAAAGCCGAACAGGACAAAGGCGAACTCTCCCGCCTGCGCGAGCCCCAGGGTGGCCAGCCAGCGGTCGGCGCCGCGCAGCCCGAAGCCGGTGGCCAGCACGTAGAGCAGCCCCGCCTTGACCGCCATCAGCGCAACCGTGAGCCCCACGAGGCCGAAGGGGTTGGACAGCAGCAGCCCGAAGTCGATGCCCGCCCCGACGGTGATGAAGAACAGGCCCAGAAGCAGCCCCTTGAAGGGTTCGATGTCGCTCTCCAACTCGTGCCGGTATTCGCTGTCCGACAGCACCACGCCGGCCAGGAATGTGCCAAGCGCGGGGGACAGACCGACGTAATTCATCAACAGTGCAATGCCGATCACCAGCATCAGCGCGGCGGCGGTGAAGATCTCGCGCAGGCGGGCCTCGGCGATGAAGCGGAAGACCGGCCGGATCACCGTCCGCCCCGCCACGACGATGCCCGCAATGATGATCAGCACCGCCGCCGCCTGCACCCAGTCGGGCAGCGTGTCGAACAGCGTCGGCGCGCCGTGGCCGTGCCCGTGCGTATCCGCCGCGGGCGCGCCATGGCCCGCATCGCCAAGCCCGTCATCTCCGCCCGCCGCCGCGTTCACCGCCAGCAGCGGCATCAGCGCCAGCATCGGGATCACTGCGATGTCCTGCGTCAGCAGCACGGAAAAGGCGCTCTTGCCGCCCGTTGTCGGCATCAGCCCCTTTTCGCCCAGCGTCTGCAGCACGATCGCGGTGGAGGACAGCGCCAGGATCATCCCCAGCGCCAGGGCCGCCTGCCAGGCCAGGCCAAAGGCCAGCGCTGCCGCGGCGATCAGCGCGGCGGTGCCCAGCACCTGCAGGCCGCCCAGCCCGAGAAGCTGCGCCCGCATCCGCCACAGCATTGCGGGCTGCAGTTCCAGGCCGACCAGGAACAGCATCATCACCACGCCGAACTCGGCAAAATGCTGGATGTCGGCGGTCTCGCCGCCGACGATGCCCAGAACCGGGCCGATCACCACCCCGGCGATCAGATAGCCGAGGACGGAGCCGAGGCCGAGACGCTTGGCCAGCGGCACCGCCAGGACGGCAGCGGCGAGATAGACAAAACCGGCAGCGAGCAGTTCCATTACACGGCCTCCAGCTTGGCGGCCCCTGCCGCCGCGATCCCGTTCAGCGTCAGCGCCGCACGTGCCGCCGCGATGTCCAGCGTATCGTCGCGCAGCGCCTGCAGCAGCGCCCGCCATTCGGCGAGGTGGGACTTGTCCCGCCCCTCGTCCACCGCACGCCCCGCGCCGAACAGCACGAAGGGTGCCAGGTAGCGCATCCGGCACAGATCAGCGGTTTTCTCGAACGGCATCAGCAAGTCACGAAGATGCGCGCCATTTGCACCGTCGGGTGTGTAGACCTCGGCGGCGGCCCCGCAGGTGACTGCGTTGAAGGTCACCTTGCCGTCAAGCGCGTGGCCCGACTGGCCATAGGCAAAGCCGTGCTCCAGCACCAGGTCCTGCCATTCCTTCAGCAAGGCCGGCGCGGAATACCAGAACACCGGGTGCAGGAATACGATGGCGTCATGTTCGGTGAGCCGCTGCTGCTCGCGGTCGGTATCGATGCCGAACGACGGGTATTCGCCGTAGAGATCGACGCAGGTGAGGCCCTCGATCGCCTGCGCGGCCCTGAACATCGGCGCGTTGATCTCCGAGCGGCCGGGCCGCGGATGCGCCAGGTATACCAGTGTCTTCATGCCATCGCTCCTTCCCGGCAATCGGCCCCGCGGGCGGCGGCGCTGCGCACGCCCCGCCCTGCAAGGCTCACGCCTTCTTCACATCGCCCGCAAACCGCGCCGCGTTTTCCTTCAGGAAGGCCTCCGCATCCGCGTTTTCGTCCCAGAACTGAGGCTGCGCCTTGGGGATGGTCAGCGCCTTCTGCACCGCCGGGCGCGCGTCGATGCGGTCGAACCAGGCCTTCAGGTGCGGCAAGTCGTCAACCTCGACCCGCGCCCAAGGGTAGGCCCGCGCCCAGGGGTAGATCATCATGTCGGCGATGGAATATTCGCCCGCGATATAGCCGCGTCCCTCAAGGCGCGTGTTCAGCACTTCCATCAGGCGGCGGGATTCATCCACGTAGCGCTTGATCGAGAACGGCTCCTCCTGCCCGTTCGGCGCCGCGATGCGCTGGAAATACATCGCCTGCCCCATCATCGGGCCGACGTGACCCACCTGGAAGAACAGCCACTGCAGCGTTTCCGACCGGGTAACCGGATCGTCCGACAGGAACCGGCCGTATTTCTCCGCCAGGTGCCACAGGATCGCCCCGGACTCGAAGACCGCCCGGCCCTCGGCGCGGTCATAGATCGTGGGGATCTTGCCGTTGGGGTTGAGCTCGAGGTACTCCGGCGCCTTCTGCTCCTGGCGGGCAAAGTCGATCGAGGTCAGGTCGTAGGGCACCCCGGCTTCCTCCAGGAAGATGACCGGCTTGTAGCCGTTCATCGTGGCCGCGGTATAAAGGTGAATATCCGGTTTGCTCATGATTGTCTCCTGAGGGCGAGTGTCCGGGCCCGCGCGTTGCCGCGCAGGCCCGATGGGTTCAGATTTCCAGCGTCCAGTGTTTTTGCTGGTAATCCAGCACGGCCTGGATCGCCTCTTCCGGGAAAACAGTGCGGAACTTGTGGTGATCCGCTGCGATGACCTCGGCCATCTTGTCGATCATCGGCTGCGGATCCATCTGCAGGCCGTCGCCTGCAAACAGGTCGCGGACCTTGCGGATCGCTTCCGGCGGCGTAATGCTCTTTTCCGGATCGTACCACTCGTCCATCTTGTCATACATCCGGTCGTTGAACCCGGTCCGGTACGCGCCCGGGTTGAGGGTCGCAACCTGGACACCCATCGGTTCAAGCTCTTCCCGCATCAGTTCGGCGATGGCCTCCAGCGCGTGTTTGGACGCGGTATAGGGGGCCAGATACGGGAAGGTCAGGAACCCGGCGATCGACGAGACGAACACCACCTTGCCGCGCCCGCGGCGGGCAAAGGCCTGCGCATAGGGCTGTACGAACTCGACGGTTGAGAACACGTTGGTCTCGAACACATTCCGGATGCGGTCGACGTCAACCTCGGCAATCGGGCCGGTATCGCCGATGGCGGCGTTTGCCACCACGACATCCACCTCGGCGCCAAAGCGGTCGAAGGCGGCCTGACGGTCCTCCGCACTGGTAATGTCCAGCTTGACGGTTTCCAGCGCTAGGCCCAGCTCAGCCGCTTCTGCCTTGAGCGTTTCCGCCCCTTTTGCGCCGTGGGTCGTCGCAATCACGCGATGACCCTGCTTCGCCAGTTCGAAGGCCGCACCCTTGCCAAGCCCGGAGCCGGCACCAGTGATCAGAATAGTCTTGCTCATCTGCCGTTCCTCGCCTCAGTCGTGCGGTTCCAAGTCATTGTCCAGACGCTCGAAAAGCACGGCCTCAACCGTGGTGGCTCCGACATTGCTGACCTGATGCATCCAGGGTCCGTTGTGCATGAAGTCGCCATCAGCCACCTCTTTCTCGACGATCGAGCCGTCTTCGAGCTTGATGGACAGCGTGCCGCCCTTGATGAAGTAGACGATCTCCTCGGGGTGGCGGTGCGGCTCATCCGTCGCACCCGGCGGCATCTTCATGCGGACCAGACGCGTAATTCCGGTGTTCACCAGCTCTTCATACATGTCGGGCGACGCCTCGTCGGCCAGCGGAGCACGCTGGCCTTCGGTGATCAGGGGAGAGTTGCTCATCTCATGAGCCTCCTTTTCTGGAATGAGTTCCACAGGCGCAGATCAGGCCACTTCCGATACGGAATTGGCACCAAAGACACGGCCCAGATGCGCGTCGAAACGGGCGAAGTCGGCCTCGGGCTCGGCGTTCTTCATCACGTCGAAAGCGCCGAAGGTGGGCAGCGGCGCCATGCCGAAGAACTTCGCGTTCAGATGCACCGGACGCAGCAGATCGTCGAGCGACGCGCCTTCGAAGAACGGCTCGGACGGGTCGTCAAAGGCCTCGGCCGGCGCGTTCAGCGTGACGGACAGCATGTAGGTGGTGCCGGTCAGCGAGCCGCCCATGCCGTAGTTCTCTTTCGGGGCTTCGGCGACGCGGCCATCGCCATTGGTCAGGCGGCCGTCCATGCCGGCGGTGTAGACCTCGTCCATGTACTTCTTGAACGACCACGGAACCCCCATCCAGTTCACCGGGAACTGCATGATGACGATGTCGGCCCATTGATGGCTGGCGATCTCCTGCTCGACATCATAGCCCTCGGAGACCTTGGTCACACGCACGTCGTGGCCTGCCTTCTCCAGATATGCGGCAGCGCGTTCGACGAAGGCTGCGTTCAGTTCACCCTTGGCAAAGGGATAGGGCTGGTGGCCGTTGAGGATCAGAATATTGCTCATGGTGTCTTCCTTGCGATTGCCTGCGGCGCGGCGGGATCGGCCGCTGCACAGCGAGCAATCTGGACACAACGAAACATTTCGCAACTAGTATACTTTTGGTAACCTTGAGATCATGCCACCCGCGACGCCTGCGCCCTGCACGGACGGGACCCGCTAGAGCCCCGAAACTGAAGGAGAAACCGGCACCCGGGAAGGCCGCGTTGACAACTGCAAGAAATTCATGAAGGGTGGCGGAAGGAAACGAAAAGTCACCTGATCACTTTTCCTGTCTCCCGAATCCTCTTCGAAACCTCATGGAGGCAATGATGCGCGCTCGCGTGGAAGAAGACGAAAAAGGCCGCCGCAACGCCTATGACGCCTGTTTTGAACCCTGCGCCATCGAGCGGGGTATGCGGATCATCGGCGGCAAGTGGACCGGGTCCATCCTGTGGCATCTGAAGGACGAGCCGGTGCGGTTCAACGATCTCGCCCGGATGATCGGCGGCGCCAGTAAGAAGATGATCACCGAACGCCTGCGCCAGCTGGAATCGCAGGGGCTGGTGACCCGGCAGGTGCTGGATACCGCGCCGGTCTCGGTGCAATACCAGATCACCGATCTGGGCCGCACCGCGCTTGGGTTCCTGGACGAGCTGCGCAAGTGGAGCGAAGGGCTGCCCGCAAGCGTGACGGCGGAGGCCTGAGATGCTGGCCCGGCTGAAACCCTCCCCGCTGCCGTCCATCCAGCCCGTGCCGGAGCGCGCCGCAACCGGCGAGCTCGCCGATGTCTACGCCCGCACCAAGCGCGGGCTTGGTGTGCCGTGGATGGGGGTCGTGGCGATGGCCTTCGCCCGCTACCCGGGCTTCTACAGGACGCTCTGGCAGGCCCTGGAGCCGGTGGCCGCGAGCGAGGCCTTTGCCGCCGCCTGCCGGGACCTGCGCAGCTTTGCGGAGACGCGGGCCGGTGCGTTCTCCCCGCCTGCCATCGGGCCGCGGCTCGCGGAGGCGGGCTATGACGCGGCCGAGCTGGACCAGATCACTGCCTGCAACGAGGTCTTCTCGGCCGGGAACATGCCCTATCTGCTGATGGCGTCGCTGGCCCGCGCGCTTTTGGAGGGCCAGGCCTGGACCGCGCAGGGCGAGGCCGCGTCCCGGTCCGCTCAGCCATCCGCCGGGGCGCATCCGGTGCTGATGGAGGCCCATCACGCCAGCCCGGACACCGCCGCGCTCTATGCGGACCTCCGCGAGACGCTCGGCCTGCCCTTCGTGAACACCGACTACCGCGCCTTTGCCCGCTGGCCGAGCTATTTCGCGGCGGCCTGGGGAGACCTGAAGCCGGTGATCCTCTCCGGCCGCTACGAACCCGCGGTGCAGGACATTCACGAACGCGCAGTGGAGCTGGCGCTGGCACTGCCCAATGCCACCGGCCTCACGCCGGACGCGCTGACAGAGGCCGTGTCAGAGGATGCCGACCCTCAGGAGGTCCTCGCCGTCGTGCGCCTGTTCCAGTGGCTGCTGCCGGGGCTCGCCTTCAACGTCGCCTTCCTGCGCGCCCAGCTGGTGAGCGTTTAGGCCCTCTGGCTCAGAGCCGGGCCTCGACCTCGGCATTGAACCGGTGCAGCGCGCCCTCGTAGCGGCCGAAGGTCAGCGCCGCGTTGGCGCCGCTGGCAAGCCCCTCCTGCACCGGCGTCGTCTCAATCCCTCGGCGCTAGCGTCGCCAGGCGGATGGCTTAGCGTTGCTGCCGTTCAATCTAACAGGCCGCTGAATTGGCCAGGCCAGCGGGACGCCGTTTTCCCTGCTGGATTGAGGTCCCTCCTAGATCTTCCGGATTGGGTGGCTGGAGGCAGGCCTGTGGCGGTCTCATCCAGCCTCATGCCGCCAGCAATCTTAGCCAGCCATTCGCCTCCGCGATCCGCATGCGGTTTTTCCGGGACAAGGCGCAGCCTTCGTGCCGGGTTGTGCGCCCGTTGATTGCTGAATGCCGCGCCTACCTGGCGACGTGCGGGGATGCGGGCGTCAAGATCGACGTAGCTACAAAGCGATCCACGCGCCTCGTTTGTCCCCTGCATCATTCCCCACCGCCACTATCGTGCGGAGGGTGAAGCGTGTTCCGCAGGCCGCGTCTAAAGCCGGCTTCTTCAGCGGCCTGTTACGGGGCTGTCATCGAGGGCCTTAATGGTTAATCTCATTGAGACATGGGCTAGGGAATACGGTCAATGTGTTTCGTTGCTTTGCCTGAGTTCAGCCGCATGGCAGGAGCCGCCAGCACCGCGTAGCCCGCGGCGAGGATCCACAGGGTCCGGACCTGCCCGGTGACATCCGACAGGTCCGCGCCCATCTGGTTGACGCGCACTGCGGCGTCGATGCCGGATGTCGAGGGGATCAGGAGGGCCAGCGACTGAAAGAGCTCGGGCATCGCTTCACTCGGCCATGCGATGCCGGACATGAAAAACAGCGGCAATCCGAGCAGACTGCAAACAAGCTGGACGATCATGGCATCCCGCAGAAGCGCTGCAAGGAACAGGCCAAGCGCCGAGGCGGCTAGGCTGAACGGGATCGCGATCGCGAGGCTCGACCAGATATCGCCGATGCGCGGAATGTTATAGACGTAGGGGATGATGATCGTGGCCACGAGGTATAGGAACACGCCGGGGATCACGTAGGAGATTAACTTGCCGACGGTGGCCACGATCGGCGGGGCACTGACCCTTGGGGCTTCTGAAGGCAGGGTGTTCAGCAGGCCGACCCCCATCAAAAGAAGCTGCTGAACGATCAACAGAAAGACGGCCGGAACGACATAGCTGGCATAGCCGCCCTCGGGGTTGAACAGCGGGATCATGTTGATGCGCATTGGTGAAGCCACCGCGAGCGCCTCATCCGGGTTCATCCCGTCGGCGGCAAGCTGTCCGATCACCACGTTCGTCCCGAGCCGTTGAATGGCGGTGCCGATGGCCGATCGCAGCTTAGAAAAGATGAGGAAATAGCTGGCGTCTCCGTAAAAAGCGACCGCCGCCTGCCGTCCGCTCAACACCTCGCGTTCGAAATGCTGCGGAATGAAAAGATAGCCCGAGATCCTGCGCTCGAAGACGGCGCGCTCGGCCGAGGCCACATCGGGCAGCTTCATGACGACACGGGCGTTCTGCGACACGTCCACGTCGCGGGTGAGCTGCCGCGAGGAGGTCGTGTCGTCCCGGTCCACCACCGCGACCGCGACTTCTCGCAAGACCTCGGAACTGTAGGGTTGCGGATAATAAAGCCCGAGAATTGCAATTGCGATGAAGAAGATTGCGAAGATGCGGCCGTTGGTGACGAGGTTGTCCAGTTCGCCACGCACAACAGAAAAAAAGGTTGTCATGGACTACACCTCCGGCGCCGCTGCTTGACCCGGCGGTTGCGTGCCCGCAGTGGCCGCTTTCCGTCTGATCCGCACGAGGATGAAAAGGAGGATCGACACTGCGACCGCGAGATAGACAAACTGGTGATGCAGGATCGCAAGCGACACGTCCACTGGCCCCCCTCTCACAGTCTGGTCGATCCGCAATGAAACGTAAGGAGTCGCCGGAAAGATGTTGCCCCACCAGATCGAGAAGGCGTTCATCGCCTCGCGCGGGAACGAGACCCCGAGATAGCCGAACGAGGGAGAGACCGTCAGTGCCAGGACTGACAGCGCCGGCGGTGGCGCCCCGATAAAAAGCGCGGCAAGCGCTCCCAGGATTTGACAGGAAAGAAGAAAGACCAGCGCCGACAGAGCCAGGAGCCAGCCCGAGCCGTCGAGGGGCAGCCCGAAATACCCGAACATGATAATGTCGCACACAGCGTGAACCAGGCAAGCGACGATCGTCAGTGGCAAGAGCTTGCCCAGGACGGCCGGCACGATGCCGCCGCCCAGACGGCGCAGGATTCTCAGGCTGTGGGGCGTTTCGACGTCCAGCGCAACGCTGTAGCAGGTCGCGAGCGACGTCGTCAGTTGCAAAACCGCGACCACAAGTGCGGCGAGCAGGAAGTGGCTGTAATCGAGTGCGGGATTGAACAGGCCATGGGCGTCCATCGCAACCGGCTGAACGGCAATCGCCGCCTGATCTGCGGTCATGCCGCGTGCCATGCGCGACGCCGCCTGAACCTGCGCCGCGATCGAAGGCAGGGCCGACGACACGCCGCGCGCCGAGTGGTTGCCGGCAACCATCATCTGCGTGTTGTAGAAAAACGTGATCTCGGGCCGGCGGCCAGCCATGGCGTCGCGCGTGAAGTTTTCCGGAACCAAGAGCAGTCCCTGGTAGCTGCCGGAAAGTATCCCGCGCTTCGCTTCCTCCAGATCGACAACTTTCGTCTTGATCCGGATGTCCGGCGCGGCATCGACGAGATGCACAAGCTGGCGAGAGCCGGGGCTGTCATCCTGATCGAGCACGGCGATGGGAAGTTCCGTCGCGATGCCGCGCGCATAGACGCTCGCCAGGATCAAGAACATCGCAATCGGGATGATGCTTGCGAGCAGGACCAGAAACGGACGGCGGATGAGCCACCGGACTTCGCGCCTGAAGACGAGCCAGAATCCGGGTCGGACGGTTTTCCTCCTCATCGGCCTTAGCGTTCCGTCACCGGGACGCTCACGACCGCGCTCATCCCGGGCCGCAACCCTTCCACCGGCTCGACGGGCTTGCCGCGAATTTCAAATGTGCGCAAGTCGAAATCGCCCGTCGCACGCGTGGCGCGCCACGCCGCGAACTGCCCCAGCACGTTCATCAAGGTAACGCGCGCCTCGACCTCCCTGTCGGCCAGGGCTGGCACCCGCACCGTGCGGACGTCGCCGATCTCGATGCCTTCGAGAAGATCTTCGCGCACATTGAACGTGAACCACAGATCATTCATATCGACGAGAGAGATCAGGGGGGCGCCCGGACTGAAGTTCTCGCCGATCTCGGCGACGCGCGTTGTCACGAGGCCGCCGACGGGTGCCTTGACCGAAAGCTCGCTGATCTGCGCTTGCACGGACTGCAGGGCCGCCTCGGCCTCTTCGACCCTCGCCCGGGCCAGTTGCCGATCCGCCTCGCTCGCCCCTTCTTTCGTCAGCTGCAGCGTCGCTTGCGCAACGTCCCGCCGCTTCAGGGCGGAGTCGCGATTGCGCACTGCAACATCCAGCTGAGCTTGGGAGAAGGCGGGGGAATCGCGCAGCCTCTGCAAGCGTCCCAGTTCGTGCTCTCTCAGTCCCAGCTCGGCCTCGGCGGCTTCAAGCTCCGCCTGCCGCGCGGCCACTTCCTCATCGCGCACGGTGATGATGCGCTCATAGTCGGCCCTGGCAACTTCGACGGTTGCCTTGCGAGTCTGCAGTGACGCCTGGAGTTCCGGAGATTCCAGCATCACCAGCAAATCGCCCTTCTCGACGGTGTCGCCGACATCTGCACCCAATTCCACGACGCGGCCGGAAACCCGCGCAGAGACATCGTAGCGATCGGCGGACACCTCTCCCTGGAGAATGATCGGATCGGGGCGTGTGGCGAACCACACCCCGAGACCGGCGATCGCCAACACGCCGATAAGGACAGTGAATTTCTTATTTGACGTACCTGCCATTGCTTCGCCTTCGCTATTTCAGCTCTGAACCCATTTCAGGAAAGTTGATCGTCAAACGGGTCTCGGCCATCCCGAACCCAAGGATAGGGCAGGCCGTCGATACGCGACTCAGAGCGATGATTTTCATCCAACCCGATTGAGCATTCTGCAGCAGTAGGTCGCGGCGCCCCTGGCCGCATGTCGAAGAGACAGGGCTGATGATCACTGTATATAAAGCTTCGGCTCATGATTTCGTGCGGGATCATATGGTGTCACTCCGCGTTTCCTGCTTAAGTCGCGTACCTGCGAATACCTGGTACGAAATTCAACCAGTATACTTTTGGTAACCTGACGGTTGCGCAAGAAACTACGCACAGAGCGGCTTCAGCAAATGAGCGGCAACAGTTCGTGCGGCGCGGGGTGGTCGGCGTGATCAGCGCCATCCGAGTGGTCCAGCTTGGGTGTCAGCAGGCTGCTGTTGTAATGAACTTGCCCCCAATGCTGGACCACGGGCCTGAGCGTTTTTCCGTTTTCTATGCCATTGGGTGGCAGGTGGCCCCATTAGATTTCGTGAACTCTGCCGGTGTTACGTTGCGACTGAGCTGTGCAGCCATTGATTGCAGTGCTCATGGCGGTACATCTCACATTCTAACCGGGCGTCCTCGACCGGCAAGAACCGCTACTGGTCAATGCGCTCTGCCCGCACCTTCCCGTTGAACGTCTCCGCAAAGGCGTTGTCTGTCGGCTTCCCTGGCCGGCTGAAGTCCAGCTCGACTTTGTTCAGATAAGCTCGTTCAGATAAGCCCACTGGTCCAGCGGCCGCCCTGCGAACTTAGAGCCGTAGCACGTCGGGAAGATTAGCCGCTGAGAGGTTATGGCCACGCGCGCAGACCTCAGTTCGCGCGTGGCCATAACCGAGGCTCGGGTCTCAACAGTGGTTTTGGGTAAACCACACCGTTGAGGAAACCGGCTATGACCGCCACCTATTCTACTGCGTCGGCGCTACTGGCCGCCATCGACATTTCCAAACACTGCCACGGTGTTCTGATCGGGGCTCCCGGCAAGAAGCGCCTCCGCCGCATGACCATCACCAATACTCCGGATGACTTCGGGCGTTTGGTGGCGGCTCTTTCCGGTTGCGGCCTGCCGGTTGGGATCGGGTTCGAAGCAACTGGCAACTATCATCGGGCACTGGCACATTATCTCGGCCAGGCGGGGTTCGAGCTGAAGCGCTTCTTCGGCATCGGTACACTCCTCTCGTGCCAGAAATGCACCCAAAATTTCGCATTCAGATCGGATCAGTTTCTCGGGTAAGGACCATTAAAGGGGGCCAGGTCACATTCACAGCAATACAACCTCGCTGTCTGCAGGCATAGCCACGACAGTTTCATACTTTTCCTCAATCAATTCGCGCTTGATCTTCATCGTCGGCGTCAAGAGCTCGTTTTCAACGGTCCATGCATCTGGCACGACGATGATCCGTCCCAATTGCTCGTGTCTCCCAAGCTGGGCATTGACCCTGTTCAGAGATTGGCTCAACAATTGCCGAATTTCATGCTCCGGGACTGCATCAGTGGTTTCATGTGACAGGACAGTGATGGCAACGGGCTGAGGTAAGCCGCTGCCGACCACGCAGACCTGCTCTACATGCTGGTCCTCGAACA
Organism: Cribrihabitans pelagius; assembly: GCF_048820915.1. Classification (NCBI taxonomy): domain Bacteria; kingdom Pseudomonadati; phylum Pseudomonadota; class Alphaproteobacteria; order Rhodobacterales; family Paracoccaceae; genus Cribrihabitans; species Cribrihabitans pelagius. The sequence continues at coordinate 71,852 of NZ_JBMERR010000014.1, forward strand.
ACAGGCTTTCAATTGGCACGGGTGCAACGTATTTCCCTTTGGCTGTCTTGAAGATGTCTTTCACGCGCCCGGTGATCCGAAGGTATCCGTCACTGTCGATTTCGCCCTTGTCACCCGTGTGCAGCCATCCGTTCGACATTACCTCTTCGGTTTTCGCAGGTTCCTTGTGATAGCTGGAAAACACCCCGTCCCCGCGCACAAGGATTTCGCCCTCAGCCGATATCTTGATTTCCGTTCCAGGAGTTGGGTCGCCAATCGTGCCCACCTTGTCGGAGCGATAGGGGTAGTTGACGGTCGAGGCCCCACCCGTCTCGGTCATGCCCCACCCTTCGCTTATGTTGATCCCCAGTCTTTCAAACCAATGCAGGATGGCCGGTGAAATCGGAGCCGAGCCGGAGATGCACAAGCGGGCGTTCTGCAGGCCTAGTTGGGTCTTGATTTTCTTGCGTACGACATTCCCCAGAACAGGAATGCTCAGTAAGAGATCCAGTTTGCGTTGGGGCATTTTGCCCAAAACACCCGAGTGAAACTTCATCCAAAGACGGGGGACGGACTGGAAAATCGTTGGTGCAGCATTTCGCAGATCATCGGCGAAGGTATCGAGGGACTCCACAAAAGAAACCGAGGCCCCATGATACAAGCTGCCATGTTCTACCACGGTGCGTTCGAATGCATGCGCCAGGGGCAGATAAGACAGCATGCGATCCTCTGGCCCCAGTTCCAATTTCTCCATCGGCACCTTGCCGCCATAGGCCATGTTGCGGCAGGTCAGTTCAACGCCCTTGGGCTTACCGGTGGATCCCGACGTATAGACAATGGTCAAAAGATCATCCAACGCAGCCCTTGCAATGGACTGCAGCGGATCATGGGTCTCGATCAGATCCTGCCACCGGTGATCGCAATGCAAGGTTGGAGAGGGCATCGCAATTGTGGTGACATCCTCGGGCAACCCTGATTTGACCAGCGTCATGTCATCCAGTTTGCCGATGAAGGCCACTTTGGACTCGCTGTGTTCCAGGATATACCGGATCGTTTCTGGCGATGCTGTCGGATAGACCGGCGCCGACACCAGCCCGGCGGCCTGAATCGCGAAATCAGCAATGAACCATTCGGCACTGTTCTTGGCGATGATGGCGACCCGGTCACCGGGTTCAAGCCCCATCGAATGCAAAGCGGCAGCCATGCGGCGCGTCTGATCCCACACCGTTGCCCAGGTTATTTCGCGAATTTTTCCGTGTTCCGGCTGCCGTAAATATACGCTCTGAGGCCGTGTTTGCGCCCATAGCTCCAACTGATCGATCGGGCATTTCAGGTCTGTAGTAGTCATGTCACGTCCTCCCAGCGTGTCTGTTTTTGTTCCGCGCATCACGCGGGTGTCAGGTCGGCGAAATCCATTCGCCGAGGACCTCTTCAGTATGTTCTCCCGGCCTGGGTGCAGGTCGATCGGGACGGTTCGGTACATTGCGGAATCTGGGTGCCGGTGCCGGATGCTGCCGCCCGTCAAACTCTACGAAGGTTTCGCGCGCGATATTGTGAGGATGCGAGGGAGCCTCACCCAGCGACAGAACCGGCGCGAAACACACGTCAGTGCCTTCCATGATTTCGCACCATTCGTCACGCGACTTGCCCTTGATCACGCGTGCCAGCTTGTCTTTCATGTCCGGCCACCTGGCAGGGTTCATCTGCGTGGCAAAAACGGGATCATCGGACAGGCCGGTTTTCTCCATCAGAACTGCAAAGAACTGTGGTTCGATTGACCCGATGCTGATGTATTTTCCGTCCGCACATTCATAGGTGTCATAAAAAGGCGCGGCGCCGTCGAGAAAGTTGGATCCGCGCTGATCCTGCCAAAGCCCCATACCCTTGAGATCATGGAACATGGCCATCAACAGTGCGCTGCCATCGCTCATCGCAGCGTCGATCACCTGCCCCTCACCTGTCGTTTTAGCGCGCAGTATTCCGGCAAGCATTCCCATTGCGAGGAACATCGCACCACCGCCATAGTCCCCCACAAGATTCAGCGGAGGCGAAGGTGGAACCGCCGGCCGCCCCATCGCCCCCAACGCACCGGAAATCGCGATGTAGTTCAGGTCGTGCCCGGCAGCCTGCGATAGGGGGCCCTCCTGTCCCCAGCCCGTCATGCGCCCGTATACCAGCGCCGGGTTGCGCGCCAACGCCACCTCCGGGCCAAGGCCCATGCGTTCCATCACGCCGGGGCGAAACCCTTCGAACAAGGCGTCAGCGGCTGCAATCAGATCGAGCGCCGTCGTCACTCCGTCGGCACTTTTAAGGTCCAGCGCCACCGAGCGTCGGCCCCGCCCCGTGACCGGCCCAACGCCTTGAGGGGTCACGCCGGGACGGTCGATCCGCACCACGTCCGCCCCCAGGTCGGATAAAAGCATGCCGCAGAACGGCCCTGGCCCAATGCCAGCAAACTCCAAAATGCGAATGCCACTTAGCGGTTTCTCTTGCATCATGTCCTCCGTTCCAAACCCGGCAAATTGCAAGGGCGCCTGCGAACGGAAAGGAGCCATAGACCTGACCACAAATCCAATCTATTTTACAGTGACAATATCTAATTTAGGAATACCATGTTCACATCGACCAAGCTCCGGCAGATCGTTGCAATAGACAGGGCGGGATCGCTCTCTGCCGCATCAAAGGTTCTGAATGTCAGCCAGTCGACGCTCACCAAGGCCGTTGCCGACGTGGAACAGGACCTTGGTCTGGTCATCTTTCATCGCACCGCCCGTGGGGTGTCAGCAACGCCTGAAGGACGGGAGTTTTTGAATCGAGCCGAAAGGATCGTCGCTGATTTCGACATGCTGGTTGAGGATACCCGATCCCAGAAGGAACAGATCGACCAGTTTCTGCGGGTTGGCATTTCTCCGGCCTCGCAGGAAGGTCTGTTTAACCGCGCCATTGCTCATTTGTTGAAAACCAGCCCGGATATTTGCCTGAACATGGTGGGCCTGCCGGTTGAGCGTGGGGTGCGGATGCTGAAGCGCGGAGACCTCGATCTGCTGTTTGCTCCAACAGAAGACTTGGCGCGAGAGCCAGACTTTTCCGTCGAAGAGCTAGGCACATTCCATCCTCGGCTCTTTTGCCGCAGAGGGCATCCCATTCTGTCAGCATCACAGATTTCGCTGGAACTGGTTGGACGATACCGAGTGGTCTCGCCTGATTATCATGTCGGTTATGCGCAGCGCTTCGCCGAGTTTCTGTTGCAGGGCGACGTCGATCCACGTCGCGGGCTGCACATCATCGAAAACTTTGTCGTGACCCAAACGGCCGTCGCTGAATCCGACCTGATTGGCATTGTCAGCAGCACCTATGGCAGCACGCGCAGTTTCCAGAAGAACTTTGCGCTGCTTGATCTGGATGTCTTCCCTCCACTGAACATGGGCGTTGCGCATCTGTCGCGCTGGCTGCCAAGCCGGGCCGTTCGCGCCTGTCTTGCCGCAGTTCGGAAATTCCCGCCTGATGCTGAGGCCTGAAGACTCTTTCTGAGGTATTCATTTTTTAGATATTAACGTATTCATTTCGATTTGAGTAAGGGTGCGCCCGATGTTTCTCTTCCAGCCAAATGGACTGGAGGACTCCAATGTTGCACCGCACCCTCTTTGAACCGGAACACGACATGTTCCGCGAAGCGTTTCGCAAGTTCGTCGAAACCGAGATCAGTCCCCATCACGCGGCATGGGAGACTGACCAGCACATCAGCCGGGATGCCTGGCGGAAGGCTGGCGAACAGGGTTTCCTATGCCCAACCATCCCCGAGGAATATGGTGGCGCAGGCGTGGACCGCCGGTTCAGCCTCATCATCCTCGAAGAACTCTACGGCGCCAACGCGAGCGGCCCCGGTTTCGCGCTGCATTCCGACATTGTCGCCCCTTACCTCCGGAATTACGGCACCCCGGAGCAAAAGCAAACCTGGTTGCCGAAAATGGCCACGGGCGAGGTCATCGGCGCCATCGCTATGACTGAACCGGGTACGGGGTCTGACCTGCAGGGCATCAAGACACGGGCCATGGCGGATGGTGACGAACTTGTTCTGGATGGTGAGAAGATCTTCATCACCAACGGTTTCATGGCCGATCTTGTTATCGTCGCCGCACAGGTTGTTGATCCGGCCGTGGGTGGCGAACCGAAACTGTCACTGGTGCTTGTCGAAGCCGGCCGCGACGGGTTCACCAAGGAAAAACCGCTGAAGAAACTGGGCCAAAAAGCTCAGGACACCTGTATCCTGAACTTCTCAGGCGTACGCGTTCCCAAATCAAACGTCCTTGGCGGAGAAAAGGCCGTTGGTGGCGGGTTGATGATGCTGTTTGGTGAACTTGCCTGGGAACGGCTCATGATCGCCATCGGGGCAGTAGCAGGTGCCAAGTTCTGTTACGAACAAGCACTTAGCTACACCAAAGAGCGCCAGGCCTTTGGCCGCCCGTTGGCCGAGTTTCAGGATGTGCGGTTCAAGCTCGCTGACATGAAGGTCAAAATCTCAGCGGGACAGGCCATGGTTGACCAATGCATGACCAATCTTGCCCTCGACAAACTGCGGGCCGAAGACGCCGCCGGCGCCAAACTCTGGTGCAGTGAAATGGCGTTTGAAGTGGCGGACACAGCGCTGCAAATGCATGGCGGCTATGGCTACATGCAGGAATACCCGATCACTCGCGCCTTCGCCGACATTCGGGCGCATCGCATCTACGGTGGCGCCAACGAGATCATGAAAGAACTGATCTCGCGCAAGCTCTGATCGCCAAAACAACCATTCCGACAGAAAGAGGTACTCTTATGTCCCAGGCATTTATTTATGACGCAGTGAGAACGCCGAGGTCCAAAGGCAAAGCGGGCGGCACTCTGAACGAAGTCAAACCGGTCCGATTGGCCGCAGGGCTGTTGGAGGCTTTGCAGGAACGCCATGACCTCGACACCGCGAAGGTCGAGGACGTCATCCTGGGATGCGTCGCCCCCTTGATGGATCAGGGCTCGTGCATCGCCAAGGCCGCTGTGATGTCCGCCGGATGGGACGAGGCCGTGCCCGGTGTGCAGCTTGACCGGTTTTGCGGATCGGGGCTTGAGGCGGTTAACATCGCCGCCGCCAAGGTCGGCTCGGGCCAGCAGGACCTGGTCGTTGCGGGCGGTCTGGAATCGATGAGCCGCGTGCCGCTCGGATCGTCCGGCGGCCCAATGCTCTTTGACCCGGAATTCGTCATCGAGAACAAGTCCGCCCCGCAGGGGATCGGCGCTGATCTGATCGCCACGATCGACGGATACAGCCGCGAAGATGTCGACGCCTTTGCCGTGGAAAGCCAGCGCCGTGCGGCGCATGCGCGGGACAATGGCTGGTTCGACCGCTCGGTCGTGCCGGTCCGGGATGAGTCCGGTCTGGTCATTCAGCAACGTGACGATTTCATCAAACCCGGCACCGATATGCAGAAGCTGGGGTCGCTGAAGGCCTCGTTCGCTCAGATGGGCGGCATTGGCTTTGACGACATGGCGCTGGCGAAATACCCCGAGGTGCAGGCCATCAACCATGTCCACACGCCCGGCAACAGCTCGGGGATCGTTGATGGCGCATCGGCGGTCATGATCGGCTCGGAACAGGCAGGCAAGGATCTGGGGATGAAGCCGCGCGGGCGGATCGTCGCCTCAACCGTCATTGCCACCGACCCGGTCATCATGCTGGCCGGTCCGGGACCGGCGGCGCACAAGTGCCTGGAAAAGGCGGGACTGTCCGTCAAGGACATCGACATCTGGGAAATCAACGAAGCCTTCGCCTCGGTCGCCCTGCGCTACATGAAGGATCTGGGCATCGACCACGAGATCACCAACGTCAACGGCGGCGCGATCGCGATGGGCCACCCGCTGGGCGCGACCGGCGGCATGCTGGTTTCGACCGTGCTGGACGAGCTTGAGCGGCGTGATGCCAAACGGGCAATGGTGTCGCTGTGCGTCGCTGGCGGCATGGGAATTTCTACGCTTATCGAGCGCATTTGAGAAGGAATAGTCACATGGGCGAATTTACATACGAAAAAGACGCAGACGGCATCGTGACCGTGACCATGAATATGGACGGTCCCGTGAACTCGATGAACAAAGAGTTCGGGCCGCTCTATGCCGGCATGGTGAACAAGCTTGAGGCCGAAGCGGGGCTGAAAGGCGTCATTCTGACCTCGGGCAAAGAAACGTTCTTTGCCGGGGGTGACCTCAAGCGGCTGGTGGCGGTCGAGCAGGATCAGCTGCAGGACGTGTTTGACGAGGTCGAGGGCATCAAGGCCGATATGCGCCGTCTGGAAAAGCTGCCGGTTCCGGTGGTCGCCGCGATCAACGGCGCGGCTTTGGGCGGCGGCTATGAGCTGTGCCTTGCATCGAACCACCGTATCGCCGCGGACAACCCGAAATCCAAGATCGGCCTGCCCGAGGTCACGCTGGGCCTGTTGCCCGGTGGCGGCGGCGTTGTGCGCCTGACCTGGCTGCTGGGACTGGAAGCTGCGATGCCATTCCTGCTGGAAGGCAAGCAACTGGCCCCTGCCGCAGCCCTGAAGGCGGGGCTGGTGCAGGAGGTTGTCGAGGCTGACGCCCTGCTGACCCGCGCCCGCGAATGGATCCTCTCCGTTCAGGACGACGAGACGGCGGCAAGGCAGCCCTGGGACACCAAGGGCTATCGTATTCCCGGAGGCGGATCGAACTCGCCCAAATTAGCCCCCAAGATTGCGGGCGCTTCGGCGATGCTGTTCCAGAAAACGCGCGGCCTGCTGCCTGCGCCGGCCAGGATTCTGGACGTCATGGTCGAAGCCGGCAAGCTGGATTTCGACACGGCGCTGCGCTATGAAACCCGCCAGTTCTGCGCGCTGCTTGTGTCGCCCGAAGCGAAGAACATGGTCTCGACCTTCTTCTTTGGTCTCAATCAGGTCAATGGCGGCGCCAGCCGACCCAAGGACATCCCGCGCAGCAAGGTGGGCAAGCTGGGCATTCTGGGTGCAGGAATGATGGGACAGGGGATCGCCTACTCCTCGGCCATGGCCGGCATCGAGGTCGTGTTGAAGGATATGACGCAAGAGGCTGCTGATCGTGGCAAAGCCTATACCGAGAAACTGCTGGCAAAACGTGTCCAGCGGGGCCGCATGGACGAGGCGAAAGCCGCCGAGGTTCTGGGCCGGATCAAAGCCAGCGCCGATATGGAAGACTTGCGCGGCTGCGACATGATCATCGAAGCGGTCTTTGAAAAGATCGAAGTCAAGGACAAGGTGATCGCCGAGACCGAAGAGTATCTGGCCGAGAACGGGGTCTGGGGCTCGAACACCTCGACCCTGCCGATCACGCGGCTGGCGTCTAAAGCGCAGAACCCGAAGAACTTTGTGGGCCTGCACTTCTTCTCGCCAGTCGACAAGATGCCGCTGCTGGAGATCATCGCGGGCGAGGAAACCTCGGACGAAACGCTGGCGCGGGCGTTCGACTTTGCCCAGCAAATCCGCAAGACGCCGATCATTGTCGGGGACAAGACGGGTTTCTTCACCTCGCGCACGATCGGCACGAAGATCATCGAAGGTGTGCAACTGGTCGCCGAGGGGCATGATCCCCTGCGGGTGGACAACCTTTCCAGACTGATCGGAATGCCCACGGGGATGTTGTCGCTGCTGGACGAAGTTCAGATCAAGCTGGTGACGGATATCTATCGCACGCAGATCGAAATGGGCCTGCTGGACCCGGCCGAGGAACAAAACCCCGAGGCGCGGGCGATGCTGGCGGACATGCTGGACAATCACGACCGCCATGGCCGCGCGACCGGCAAGGGGTTCTACGACTACGCAGACGGCGGCAAGGCGATCTGGTCCGGCCTGTCCAAGTGGCGTAAGGATGATGCCGAGATTTCGGACCGGGACATTCAGGACCGCATCCTGTTCCGCCCGGTTCTGGAAAGCCTGCGGTGTCTCGAGGAGGGCGTTCTGCGCAGCGCCGCCGATGGCAATATCGGGTCGATCATGGGTATCGGAGCGCCGGTCCACACCGGGGGATATATCCAGTATGTAAACACCTATGGCCTGGATCGGTTCATCGCGCGCTGTGAGGAACTGGCCGGGAAGTACGGCCCGCGCTTCCAGCCCCCCGCAATCCTGCGCGAATACGCTGCGGAAGGGCGCATGTTCCAATAGGAGCGTTGGCGGGTACAGCTCCAATCTCCTTGGCCACTGCCGTGGCCAAGGCAGCACCGGCGCGGGGATGCCAAGCTGTTTGGGCGTTGTGATCCGGCCAGGGAAGGCAAAACCCCGAGGGGTGTACACCGCGCATCATGCAAATAGAGCATTTTGCATTTAATCTGAGGCATACCCGGCAGCCTTGATGAAGTTCCAGCACTCCATTGGGTTGAATAGATCGCAAATATCGCCAGCGGGCACTGTAAGGCTAATGCGGCTGGCCGCATAAAATGCGACATGGCGGCATGACCGACGCCCCCCTCTATCGGCGCCGCCGTTTCCCGCCCGAAGTGATTGCTTACGCTGTCTGGCTGTATTTCCAGCTACCGCTGAGCCTCCGGATGGTAGAGGATCTTCTTGCCGGGCGCGGCATCATCGTATCGCATCAGACAGTGCGGGCCTGGGCTGAAAAGTTCGGGAGGGAACTCGCAAAAACAATCCGCCGCCGGTCGGCTGGCAAGCTTGGCGGCAAGTGGCATCTGGACAGAGTTGTCGTCTCGATCAGGGGACGCAAGCATTGGCTTTGGCGGGCCGTTGATCAGGAAGGGTTTGTGCTGGATGTCCTGGTCCAAGCCCGCCGCGATCAGCGGGCTGTTCTCCGCCTGATGCGCAAGCTGCTGACCCGGCAAGGCCATCCGCTGCGTGTTTTCATCACCGACAAGCTTCGCTCATACTAAGCCGCTGGGCGTGCGATCATGCCGGGGGTTGAACACCGCTCGCATAAGGGTTTGAACAACCGGGCCGATACCTCCCACCAGCCTATCCGAAGGCGTGAACGCATTATGAAACGCTTCAACCCGCCTCGGCACATGCAGCGCTTCGTCTCCATTCACGATCCGATTGCAAACCTGTTTCACCAGCCCCGCCACAAGATGACATCCGCAGAATTTCGCGAGCTCCGCATGCCGCCATGGATGCGTGGCGCGATATCGCAAATCTCCGAGCCGAGTGGACATCGCAGCCTGCCCCAGCTTCGGGCAAGGCCGGTTAACTTTACAGTGCCATATCAAGCAATCCGATCAGCAGGTGTAACAAGCAGCATAAGTTACGCCAGATCCTGTCCAAAGATCGGGGTGCAGCTCAGCCATAATGGAGCGAGGCAGTCCGGAGTTAGCGAGCGAGCACGGCCTTTTCGAAGCGGGGGGTAATGCCGAATTGTTTCTTGTAGTGTTTTGAAAAGTGGCTGACCGATGAGAAACCGCAGGCCGCAGCGACATCGATCACGCGCATCTGCGTTTGCTGCAAGAGCGCGCGCGCTTTTTCGAGCCTGAGGATCGTCATGTAGCTTTTGGGACTGTTTCCCAAATGCTGGCTGAAAAGTCTCTCAAGTTGCCGTGTCGATATACCAACTTGTTTAGCTATAATTGACGGCGAAACAGGGTCCTCCAAGCATTCCTGCATATAGCCTATTGCTTTCGACAATTTCTCATTCCTGTATTCGACCCGCCGGAGACTGGCCACAGCCTGGCGGCTGCTCCCCTCCCGGACAGATGCACTCAAGAGCTGATCCGCGACTAGACTGGATGCCTCGGGGCCGGCCTTCTGACTGATCAGCGCGGAGAAAAGGTCCAGCGTGGCAGCGCCGCCGCCACAGGAAACGACGTTGGCAGTCTCCTCGAAGATCGTGCAAACAGGATCCAGTTCAAAAAAGCTCTCTTGGAAAATGGGCTTCATTCTCCAGTGCGAGCTGATGCGCCCCTCCTTTGCGATGCCGATCCGGGCAAGAAATAGTGCTCCGCCTCCCAGTGCGCAAAGCCGCGCCCCGAGTCTCGCTGCCTGCCGCAACCAAGCCGCGGCCTTGCCGGATTTGGGGTAATTCTGGGAATTGAAGGCGCTGCAAATGACGATGCAATCTTCGCGGCGCACATCCGGCAAACCAGTATCGACCGCCACAGTCAGTCCCGAAGAGGATATAACGCTGTCCCCCGTTTCGCTGACAATTTTCCACTGGAAAAGAGTCTTTCCTGATGTTTCATTTGCGGCGGCCAGTGACTCAATTCCCGATCCCAACTCCAAGGCTGAGAACCCCGGCATCAGCAGGAATACGAAACGGTTCATCGTGACCGGACCGCATCGTTTTGATTCTATTTTCTTCTCTGGCCGCCCCATCGTCCTGACCCCGGATCAAGAACGCATATTGGCGCCGTTGGCGTCGTAGGCCGGTCCTGCCAGGACCTGCGCATCATAGAAATCGCCCAGGATTTCCACTTGGAGCTTCGTTCCGGGATCCGCGAACCCGGACGCGACGTAGCCCATAGCCATCGACTTGCCGATACGATGCGCGTAGCCGCCCGAACTGACGTAGCCGACCGGTTCACCGTCTTTGAGGATCGCCTCGTCATGAACCACGTCGATCCCCTCAACCTCGATGGTCATCGTCACCAGCTTCTTGGATGCGCCGCCGTCGCGGGCCTTCAGCGTTGCCTCCTTGCCGACAAAGTCCTTTTTCCAGTTGATGAAGACATCCATGCCGGATTCGACCGCGTTAAAGTCGGGACGGTATTCCATCGTCCAGACGCCCCAACCCTTTTCAAGCCGCATCGACAGCAGGGCGCGCGCGCCGTACCAGCGGTAGCCCAGATCGGCGCCGGCCTCTTCGATGGCGTCTGCCAGGCGCATCAGGTATTGCGGCCTGCAGTAGATCTCATAGCCCAGTTCACCGGAAAAACTGATCCGGTTGATGATCACCGGCACGCCGCCCACAAACGTCTGGCGGAGGTCGCGGAACTTGAAGGCCTCGGCTGAAACATCGTCACGCGTGAGCCGGGCCAGCAGCTCCCGCGACTTCGGGCCTGACAGTGCGATGCCGTGCCAGTCGTCTGACACATTTGCATAGGAGATGCCCGCGGGCAGATCTTTTTCGAACCATCGGCGGTGCGCCTCCTGCATCGCGCCCGAACCGAACAGCATGAAGTGGTCCTCGGCCAGGCAAGCCACCGTCAGGTCGCCATAAAGCTTTCCCTTTGGTGTCAGCATAGGTGTCAGCGCCAGGCGTCCGGGTTTGGGAATGAAGCCGGCAAGGATATGGTTCAGGTATTCGCGAACGCCCTCCCCCTTGAACTCATGCTTGGCAAAGTTCGCAATCTCGATGCCGCCGACAGCGTCGCGCACGGCCTCTATTTCCCGCGCGACATAGTCGTGCGACCGGTTGCGCTCGAAGGATGGAACCTCATGCGCATCCTCGGGACCGTCGGCAAACCACAGCACATGTTCCAAGCCGAACCCCTGGTCCATCACCGCCCCCTTGGCGATCATGCGGTCATAGAGCGCGGTCGTCTTTTGCTTGCGCCCCTTAGGCAGAGTTTCGTTCGGGAAAGTCATCACGAAGCGGCGTTCGTAGTTTTCAGAGGACTTGATGGTGCCCCAGTCAGGTGTCGCGAATTCGCCAAACCGCGCCACGTCCATCGCCCAGACGTCAATGGACGGCTCGCCGTCAATCATCCACTCCGCCAGGGTCAGGCCCACGCCGCCGCCCTGGCAGAAGCCTGCCATGACGCCGACAGCCACCCAGCAGTTCTTCACGCCCGGAACCGGACCGATCAGCGGGTTGCCATCGGGACCAAACGTGAACGGGCCGTTGATCACATCCTTGATGCCGGCTTTGGCCATCGCCGGGAGGCGTTCAAACGCGGTTTCCAGGCGGTCTGCCACGCGGTCCAGATCCGGCGGCAGCAGTTCATGGCCGAAGTCCCAGGGCGTCCCGCCGACTTTCCAAGGTGTTGCCTGGGCCTCGTAGGTGCCCAGCAGCATGCCCTGCCCTTCCTGCCGGCAGTAAACATTGGCCTCGAAGTCGATCCCGTGCGGCAGTTGTTGACCAAAGTTTACAACTTCATCCATGCGCTCGGTGATCAGGTAATGGTGCTCCATCGGCTGAACCGGCAACTGAATGCCTGCCATATGGCCCACCTCACGCGCCCACAGGCCGCCGCAGTTCACGACATGCTCTGCATTGATGGTACCCTCGGGGGTGACAATGTCCCAGCTGCCATCCGGGCGCTGTGTCATACCGGTTGCACCGCAGTGGGTGAAATATTGCGCGCCATGCACCTTGGCCGCCTTGGCAAAAGCATAGGTCGTGCCGGATGGGTCCAGATGGCCATCCTGCGCATCCCACAGAACCGCATGGTAGTGGTTGGGATCGATCAGCGGATGCCGCTCGGCCAGTTCCTTGGGCGAGATGAATTCCTGGTCCAGGCCCATGTAACGGGCCTTCGAGCGCTCGCCCTTCAGGTAGTCATACCATTCCTTGGTGGAGGCCGCGTAAAACCCACCGGTCTGATGCAGGCCGACGGACTGGCCGGACAGTTCCTCTATCTCTTTGTAAAGATTGATCGTATATGACTGCAGGCGCGAGATGTTCGGGTCAGAGCTGATGGTGTGGATCCCCCCGGCCGCGTGCCAGGAGGAACCGGATGTCAGTTCGTCACGTTCAAGCAAGACCGCATCTTTCCACCCGAACTTGGCAAGGTGAAACAGGATCGAGCAACCAACAACGCCACCGCCAATGACAACGACTTTGGCATGTGACGGAAGTTTCTTTCCGCCGGTGGACTCGTCGGTCTGAATAGTAGGCATGTCTCGTTCATCCTCAGGGATTCAGCTCTCACAGCGCCCGGGAATGGAGTGCGCGCACCCCGTTTGAATCCCAGAGCTTTTCTAAATGAAAGCGGGGTTTCTGACTTTTAGTGATTTACTGGTCGGCAGCGCGATCGCACCCTTTGCGACCCGCGAAGCGATCCCGTAAGTGTTAGAAGTCTGTTGCTGCGCCACCTTCGGCCTTGCGCTTGGTGACAAAGGCGTCAATCTCGTCCCTGATCGCCGGATCCAGAGCCGGAGCCTCGTATGAGGCGAGCCGCTTCTTCCACTCTGCGTTGGCACGCTCGATCGCAATCGGCGATCCGGCCTCCTGCCACGTTTCAAAGTTTCGCCAGTCACTCAGGATTGGTGAATAGAAGGCATCGCGATAACGCGCCTGGGTGTGCTCAGTACCGAAAAAGTGGCCCGCTGGCCCGACCTCGTTGATGGCTTCCAGCGCCAGATCGTCAACACTGGTCGGAACCGGTTGCAGGAATTCTGCAATCATCTGCAGCAGGTCGATATCAAGGATCACTTTCTCATACGAGCAGCACAGGCCCCCTTCGAGCCAGCCTGCCCCATGCATGAGCATATTTGCGCCGCCATTGATGGCGCCCCAAAGCGAGAAAACCGCCTCGTATGCAGCCTGCGAGTCGACCGTATTGGCCGCGCATACATTCGAAGAGCGATAAGGAATGCCATAGCGCCGCGCCAGTTGTCCGCCGATATGCTGTGCCTTCATGTATTCCGGCGTGCCAAATGCGGGTGAGCCGGTCTTCATGTCCACATTGGACGTGAAACCGCCATACATCACCGGGGCTCCGGGGCGCACCATCTGGGTAAAGGCCACTCCCGCCAATGCCTCGGCATTTTGCAGCATAACTGCTCCGGCAATCGTGACGGGCGCCATTGCCCCAGCAAGTGTGAAGGGTGTGATCACGACAGGCTGGCCCATTTCAGACAAAGCCATCACACCCTGCATCATCGGAATATCGAGCTGCAAAGGGGAGTTCGTGTTGATGATCGAGAACATGCACGCCTGATCGCGCATCTGGTCGTGTGACAGGCCATGGGCAATCCGCGTCATTTCAATCGCATCGGAAACACGCTCCTCACCGAGCGAGTAGATACAATAAGCCTTGTCGGTCAGCGTGATGTAATCCTGGATGCAATCAAGATGGCGGACAGAGGCGTGAATATCGACCGGTTCGACAGGATACCCGCCGGTCACGTTCAGAACGTTGTGCATCTGGGCCAGCCGCAGAAAGTTACGATAGTCTTCCTGATTGCCAGAACGCCGTCCCCGGTCCGTATCAGAGCAATTCGGCGCACTTGCCATCATGTTGAAAACAATATTGTTCCCACCCATAACAACGTTGTGCTGGGGGTTGCGCGCGTGCAGCGTGAACTCCGACGGAGCACTTGCAACGGCTTCGTTGATCAGATCCGGATCGAAGCGCACGCGCACTTCGCCATCCCTGACATCTGCACCCGCCTTTTTCATCACGGCGCGCGCGTCATCGTGCAAAACGTCCAAGCCGGTTTCTGAAAGCAGTTTCAGGGATGCCTGGTGAATATGTTCGACCTGATCATCCGAAATGAGCTCAACGGCCGGATAAGGACGCTTGAGTTGGGTGAAGGGCCGCTGCACGATTGCCGGGGCCGGGGCCCCGCCATCACGGCGGCGCCCGCGGCGTCCGCGCGTCCCTCGGGACAGTTGGTCAGTTGACATCCGATAGCACCCTCATTGCCGGATTTGAGCTTGGGAACGAGAGGGTTGGGTTCAAGCCCTCTAGTCCGTTTCTACGGACGGAAGCCGGATGAAGAACCAACTCGCAGGCCGCCGCTCAAACTAGCGGGGGCGGCGGGCTTGCAGGCCCGCCAAGACCCTGAGGCAACATACGCAGATTCACTTCGCCATTTCCAATATGCCGCATTAAATCCTGTATATAGGAAAAGCGCCGGGATTCGGTCAAGCCCTTCAACAGCGGCTGTCAGACTGACGCAGCCGGCTCCTGATACTGCGTCGGCTGGGCCACGAGGAGAATTGCCTCCGTCTCCCCCTCTGCCTCATTGCTGATGCGATGGTTGCAGTCACTGCGGTACCGCAGTGTGTCGCCGGCCTCCGCCCGGACGGTTCGATCGCCAACCATTACCGACAGCGCGCCGGACAGACACGTCAGGTGTTCAAAAGTGCCGGGGGCATGAGGCTTTGAATCAAGCTCCGCTCCGGGCTTCATCAGCAGTCTGTGCCACTCAACCGGCAGAACCGTTCGCCGAGGGCTCAGCATATACAATTCACATTTCCCATCCGCGCTTCGCCGCATCGGCGTGGAATAGTGGTGAAGGTGTTCGATTGGCGCGTCTTTCCCCGGCCCGCTTTCCAGCAGGCTGAGATCAACCCCGAGCGATTGAGAAAGAGCCCAGACAATGGAGAAGGTCGGGTTCGTGGCCCCCCTTTCGATGGCGGACAGCATGGATCGGGACACCCCGGTACGCTCAGAGAGCCGCTCCAATGTCAGGCCAAGCGATTTCCTGGCTTCCTTCATGATCTTCCCGATATCGGGAGTGGTCGTATGTGAATTCATTTCTGGATTCCAGTATATTAGATTGCTCCTTGATGGCAGCGAGAGCCTTGCTAAGTCCACAATATTGGAATTCGTGCGGAATGCCAGAGCCAGGACTGCGGGAACGGGGCGCGCCAGTCAGGCAGTTCATGCAGGCAAATTGATCCGCCAAAGCGGTTTCGCCGGTTCTATTCCAACCCTTCCTGCTTTCTGCCGCGCCTTTCGGCTGAGGTGTTTTGGGTCGGGATGTATCGATCTTCAATGGGATGCATGATTCACGCTTCGGAAAACGGAGCGGGAATATCAACGACCTTTTCGAGCTGTCCGATGAAACTATGGCCAAGCTTTCCCCTTTCTTCCCGAAGTCGCATGGCAAGCCACGGGTTGATGGCAGAAGGGTGGTGAGCGGGATTATCTTCATCAATCTGTCAATCGGCATGAAATCGCGAGACTGCATAGGCATTCAACAGAGACCCGCCTGACGTGCGCGCAGCTGGCCGGAGGCGCCGTAGCCCTCAAATAGCGCAGGCGGTTCGGGCCGACGGGTTTCCTCAGATTCCATTGATGGATCATCGTCGCTTATCGGTGTTTGCAGTCAAACACCTGCCGGTCCCAGATGCAGCCTGAACCGGCTCGCCAGCTCGGCTGCGGTTTCCTCGCCCTTCAGAGCCTCCAGCGCGACCTTCGCCTTGAACACCGGCGCGCGTTCTTTGCGTTTCGACATCTCTGATCTCCTTCTCCTCGAAGATCGAGCAGACTGCAAATCGTAGCTTATGTCAGTGCCCGAATTTCGGAGGGTAGCTCACTTGAGCGGCTGGAACCGTCCCGCTGCCGCCATCTGCGCTGTGGCCGAAAGTCGTTCCGCCGTTGACGAGCAGAATTTCAGTAAGAGTACACGGCTTGTGGCAAGCTAACTGCAAATGCCGTTGCTAGAACGCGTTCACTGTCAAGCCTGCTACGCCTCTGAGCCATCGAAAGAACTGCACCGAGCGCCCCTTGGCTTGTTGCTCTTCTGAAATCTCCAGCCAGTATCCGTTTGGCCCCACCACAGTTGTTGGCGAAATCTGGACAAGACTGCCTGCGTTGAGTTCGTATTCTATCATGTTGCGATCCACCACGGCGACGCCAACCGAATTCTTGGCCGCCTGAATGGCAAGCTCAAGCGTTGCAAATTCCATCGATGTCCCGCTTGGAAGATCCGGGTTGTCTGGCTCAAGTGCCAGCCAGTCTTCCCACAAGGGGAACCGTACCCCCTTGTCGAAGACATGCAAAAGGCAGCTCGCCCGCATGGCCTCACGGTCCTCGAAAAGTGCGGGCGAGCAGACGGCGATATGCTGCTCCACCAGCAATTGCACATGTTCCGATCCTGCGGTGGGTTGGGCACCGAACTGCACGACGCAATCCATGCGGATATCCGGCCGTGCCACAGTGTGGACCGCCAATTCGACACCCGGAAACCGTTGCGGATAGGACGACAGGCGCCGCGTCAGCCAGCGGGACGCCAAGGTGGGGGGCGCCAGAAGGTTTATTTTTTGCCGTTTCAGGGAGCCCGTGGCTTCGCCCACGGCGTCTTCAAGAAGGCCGAACGTCTCATAGACCCGCTGATGGAGAGCCCGGCCCTCGTCCGTCAATGAAATGCTGTTGCCGACACGATCAAACAGCTTGAGGTCCAATGTATCCTCCAATGCCTTGATCTGGCGGCTTACAGCACTTTGGGTGACGCCAAGCTGCCGGGCCGCGCCCGTGACGCTGAGACAATTGCCAACAACCGAAAACGCCCGGAGCGAGGTAAGGCTAGGAAGAGTGTTCATGGGTTCGATGCGCACGCCGCTGGGAAGGGTTGCCACGTAGCCTAAGGGCTACTCGCGCCAAGGTCATTACAAAAAAGAATGACTGTTCCTTTTTGTAATTTGCCTGAATCCCCGAATTTCCCCAAAGACGCGCCATGGCAGCTCGACACAAGGGAGGCGTGGGGCCGGTGGATCACTTCAGGACAGAGCATGACACTCTTGGCGCGGTATTTGTCCCCGCGGCTGCCTGCTATGGTGCTCAAACACAGCGCTCCGTTGGCCTATTCCCCGTTTCCGGTGCGCAGGAACTATCTGCATATCCGCAGCTGATAGAGGCCATTCTGCACGTCAAACGCGCGGCTGCGCGAACCAACGCGGCCATCGGCGCGCTGCCGAAAGACGTCGAAACCGCGATCAGCGCAGCCATTGACCACCTGTTGGCCCGATCTCTGGAGACTGATTTCCCCATACATTCATTTCATGGAGGTGGCGGGATCGGCATCAACATGAACGTGAATGAAGTGCTGGCCAATCTCGCCAATCATCAGGGTTTCGGCGCGCCTTTTGGCAGCTATGCGCCGCTGCATCCGAATGACCACATCAACCTCAACCATTCCACCAGCGACTGCCTGTCCACCGCCTGCCATATCGCGGCCCGCGCAGCCTGGACGGGGCTGGAAACCGAGCTGCTGGGACTGGTGGATGATCTCGATCGGTTCGCGGAACGGACCGGGGATCAGCCCAAGCTCGCGCGCACCTGCCTGCAGGATGCGGTGGACATTCGAGCCGCCGATTACTTCGGCGGGGTCGCGCATAACCTGCGTCAGCTGACGCAGCGCGCCCGGGCCGATGCCAGCGATCTGGCAGCGGTGAACCTGGGCGGCAACATCATAGGCCGGACCGATGATTGTGATCCGGGCTTCTTCGCCCAGATCATTGATCAGTTGAACGCGGTACTGAAGCAGGCGGGTCTGGACCATGATCTGCGCCGCGCGCAGAATCTGTTTGCGGCTTCGCAGGCTCATGATCCGCTGCAGAACCTGGCCGCGTCGCTGGAACAGATCGCCCGGACTCTTATCCGCATTGGCGGAGATCTGCGCCTGATGGCATCAGGACCGAATGCAGGCTTCGGCGAGATCCGCTTGCCGGAAAAACAGCCTGGCTCTTCGGCCATCCCAGGCAAGATCAACCCGACGATTCCGGAATTCACCATGCAATGCGCCATGATGGCCTGCGGCCGCGCGGCGACGGTGCGCATGACCCAGGATCACGGGGAACTGGATTACAACCCCTGGCAGATGCTGGTCGTGATCGCCCTGCTGGACATGACCGCCCTGTTGCAGAGCGGCGTCGCCTCGCTGCGCCGCAACTGCGTGCATGAGCTGGAATTGAACACCCAGCGCAACACCGAGAATGCGCAAGGGCTGGGGCCGAGTCTCATGCAGCTAAAACGCAAATTTGGCTACAGCCGTGCCTCGGCTGTGGCGAAACGGGCCGCGGGCGATGTGTCCATCGTGCGCGCAGCACTTTCCGGAATAGAGGAAGTACAATGACACTCGATGCAGATCTGAGCTGGGCCAAGGCCTGGCTGAAAGAGGACAGGAAGCAATATATCAACGGCCAGTGGGTGGCCGGTGCAGGTCAGCCGTGGGAGGTGAAGAACCCCGCGACAGACGAAACCCTGAGCACCATTGCGCTGGCCGATGCGGGCCAGGCGGATGCCGCCGCCGCCGCCGCCCACCGCTGCCACCAAAGTGATGTCTGGAGTCGCAAGACCACCCGCAAGCAGCGCGCCGACGTGCTCAATGCCATTGCGCGACTGATCCGGGAGAACACGCAGAAGCTGGCCATTCTGGAAAGCCTGCCGAATGGCAAACTGCTCTCCGAGGCCATGGTCGATGATATCCCGACTTGCGCCGAGATCTTCGAATACTACGCCGGCTGGACCGACAAGTTCTACGGTGAGGTCTCCCCGGTCGAAGACGGCTTTCTGAACTTCACCAACAAGGAGCCGGTGGGCGTCTGCGCCCTGATCGCGCCGTGGAACTTCCCGCTCTATCAGGCCAGCCTGAAGATCGCCCCGGCGCTGGCCATGGGCAACACTGTGGTGATGAAGCCCTCCGAATACACGCCGCTGGCCACGCAATTCCTGTTCGAGCTGATCGACCGCGAGCTGGACCTGCCCGCCGGGCTGCTGAACCTGCTGGTCTGTGACGGACCGGTCGCCAACCACCTGACGGTCAGCCGCGACGTCCACAAGGTGTCCTTCACCGGCAGCACCAACGTGGGCCGTCAGATCGTGCAGAACTCGGGCCAGTCGAACCTCAAGGCGGTGACGCTGGAGCTGGGCGGCAAGTCGCCGTGCATCTTCTTTGACGACACGCCGGATCTCGATGCTGCAATCGACCGCGCCTTTACTGTCATGTTCTCGCACAAAGGCGAGAAATGCTCCGAGCCGACCCGCTTCCTGATCCAGAAGGGCAGCTATGACTATGTCATGAGCCGCCTGATCGAGAAGGCCGAGGCAGTGCGCTGTGGCGACCCGCTCTCGCCGGATGCGCAGCAAGGCCCGCAGTGCAACCCGGCGCAGTTCAAGCGGATCATGGACTACATCGAGATCGGCAAAGGCGAAGCCGAACTGGTGGCCGGCGGCTACGCGGATCAGCAGGGTGACAATGCCAGCGGCCTGTTCATCCGTCCGACGATCTTCGCGAATGTGCCGGGCTCCGCGCGCATCGCCCAGGAGGAAATCTTCGGGCCGGTTCTGTCCTGCACACCCTTCGACACTGCCGAAGACGCGCTGACCCTGGCCAATGACACCACCTATGGCCTGGCCGCCGGCGTCTACACCGGCAACATCAACGTCGCGCACCGGATGGCGGACCGCCTGGATGCGGGCATGATCTTTGTGAACCGCTATGGCTGCTACGGCCTGTCCAGCCCGTTTGGCGGTTTCAAAGAAAGCGGCTGGGGCAAGGAAATGGCCATCCACTCGCTAAGTTCCTACACCAAAACCAAAGGGGTCTGGATCGCCTACGGGTGATCCAGCTCCGTCCTCTCCACCATCAATTCATTCACTGGGAAAGACTGTCGAATGAAATACACACGCCTTGGAAACTCCGGCCTGCGCGTCTCTCGGCTGTGCCTTGGTACGATGAACATGGGATCCAAAGACTGGAAACCCTGGATCTTTGACGAAACCGAAAGCGAGCCGCTGATCGGCCACGCACTGGATAACGGCATCAACTTCATCGATCTCGCGGACTTCTACTCGGCGGGCGAAGGCGAAGCCGTGGTCGGCAACATCCTGCGCCGTCTGGCGCGCCGTGATGAGCTGATCCTGACAACCAAACTGGGATACCAGATCGGTCAGGACGTAAATTCCTACGGGACGTCGCGCAAGCATATCCTCGACGCCATCGATGGCTCCCTGCAGCGTTTGAAGATGGATTATATCGATATCTACATGCTGCATTACTTCGATACCGAAACTCCGGTCGAAGAAACCATGGAAGCCCTGAACGACGTCGTGCGCAGCGGCAAGGCGCGGTATATCGGCGTGTCGACCATGTACACATGGCAATTCGCCAAGATCCTGAATGTCTGCGAACGGCATGGCTGGTCCAAGCCGATCAACATGCAGCTTCAGCTGAACTGCGCCTATCGGGAAGAAGAGCGCGAGATGATCCCCTACTGCATCGATCAGGG
Organism: Cribrihabitans pelagius; assembly: GCF_048820915.1. Lineage (NCBI taxonomy): Bacteria > Pseudomonadati > Pseudomonadota > Alphaproteobacteria > Rhodobacterales > Paracoccaceae > Cribrihabitans > Cribrihabitans pelagius. Next base: position 92,690 of record NZ_JBMERR010000014.1, read on the forward strand.
GATCGGTGTGTCGTCGTTCAGCCCTCTGGCGCGGGGCATTCTGGCCAATGAACCCCACTCGCTCCGCAACAAGACCGACTTCTTTACGGCGCAGATGTACAACGATCAGGCGTCGTATGACATCGCCTGTTCCGTGCAGCGCGTGGCGGACGCCAAGGGCATCACCGCCCCGCAGGTGGCGCAGGCCTGGGTTCTGCGCAAGCCCGAAATCTCGTCCATGCTGGTGGGGGCGGATAGCGTTGAACAGCTCGATACGGCCTTTGCTGCGCTTGATACCGAGCTTGATGCAGAAGATCTGCACGAGATCGAACGCAATTACACGCCCTGTGACCTGATCAACGATTACACCGCGGAAAAGCGCACCCCGCGCACCCCGCGTGCAGCGATCGGCAAATATGCAGATCAGGCCTCGGAACAACACGACCTGAGCATCCCGAATTCGGAGATCGGCCAATACGTGGACCAGGCCGCGAACATAGCTTGATCAACGGCCCGCGCACCAATGTTGCGCGGGCATTTTTGCATGCAATCAGACCTTAGAAGGGGGATCACGTCATGAATTCTCATCACAGAGATGTCCGAAAGATCGATCCCAGCCGCGGCGCAACGCTGGGCGACAACACGCCCAATGACAATGACCGGGTCGAGATCGGCCCGACCCAGCTGGCCTTCCGCGAATGGGAAGCCGCCGGGCTGCAGCTGCCCGACCTGCAGGCCATGCGCAAGTTCCGCTGGGAGCGGCTGACACGTTTCATCAACGATCGCGGCTACGGCGGCATCCTGCTGTTCGACCCGCTGAACATCCGGTACATCACCGACAGCACCAACATGCAGCTGTGGAACACCCACAACCCCTTCCGGGCAGTGCTGCTGTGCGCCGATGGCTACCTCGTCATCTGGGATTACAAGCAATCGCCGTTCCTCAGCGAGTTCAACCCGCTGGTGCGGGAACAGCGCGCCGGGGCAGATCTCTTCTACTTCGACCGGGGTGACAAGATCGATGTTGCGGCGGACAAGTTCTCGAACGAAGTCCGCATCCTTTTGCAAGAACACGCGGGCGGCAACAAACGCCTGGCGGTCGACAAGGTCATGCTGCACGGGCTGCACGCGCTGCAGGCGCAAGGGCTTGAGATCATGCCCGGCGAGGAAGTCTCCGAGAAGTGCCGCGCGGTCAAGGGGCCGGACGAGATCCTGGCCATGCGCTGCGCCCATCACGCCTGCGAACAGGCGGTGGCAATCATGGAACAGGCCGCGCGCGAAGGTGTGCCGCAGGGCAACATGAGCGAAGATGACATCTGGGCGGTCCTGCACGCCGAGAACATCCGCCGCGGCGGCGAGTGGATCGAGACCCGGCTGCTCACCTCTGGCCCGCGAACCAACCCGTGGTTCCAGGAATGCGGCCCCCGGATCGTCCAGAACAATGAGATCGTCAGTTTCGATACCGACCTGGTCGGCGCCTACGGCATCTGCATCGACATTTCGCGCAGCTGGTGGATCGGCGATCAACCGCCCCGACCCGACATGATCTACGCCATGCAGCACGGATACGAGCATATCCAGGCCAACATGGAACTGCTGAAACCCGGCGCGAATATCGAAGACATCAGCCGCGCCTGCCACAAACTGGATGATCAGTTCCAGGCGCAGAAATACGGCTGCATGATGCACGGTGTCGGATTGTGTGATGAATGGCCGCTGATCGCCTATCCGGATCAGATGGTCGAAGGCGCCTTCGACTACGAGCTGGAGCCGGGAATGGTGCTGTGTGTCGAGGCGCTGGTCAGCCCCGAGGGCGGCGATTTCTCCATCAAGCTCGAAGATCAGGTGCTGATCACCGAGGACGGTTACGAAAACCTGACCCGCTACCCCTTCGATGAGCGCCTGATGGGCCAAACAACCTGAGCAGACACTCCAGCTCACCAATTTCTCGTCAACAGCCCCCAAGGCCGGGGGCTGCTGGCGGACTTGTTTCACCAACCAGGGAGGAAAGCGTGAAACCACCTTTAGACCAATTGGAGATTCCAGTTTCAGAGAGCGGCTTTTACGCTGGCTTCTCTAAAAACGTGGCCGTCGGAGCCAAGCTGCTCGTTTCGGCGCTGATCGTCTGGGCGGTGGCTTTCCCCGAAAGCGCATCGACCGCTCTGGGCTCGTTCAACACGCTCATTCTTGGCGTGTTCAATTACTGGTACATCTACGCCGTCGCGTTTTTCCTCATCCTCTGCCTGGTTCTGGCGATCTTGCCTATCTCCGGCGGCTTGCGGTTGGGCCGCGATGATGAAAAGCCGGAGTTCTCTAATTTTTCCTGGTTCTCCATGATGTTCAGTGCGGGGATCGGGATCGGCATGCTGACCTTCGCCACCGCCGAACCGATCTATCATTTCCAGAACAACCCTAACGTGATCCTCGGTGACGTCGCCGGCATGTCGGCCGAGACGGTGCGATCGGCCTACGTCTGGTCCTTCGCGCACTGGGGTCTGTCGGCTTGGGGCGCCTATGCGATCGCCGGGTTGGCCTTTGCCTATTTCTCTTACCGGCGCAATCTGCCGCTGACGGTGCGCACGGCGCTGATCCCGCTGTTCGGAAAATCGCTGTCCGGGCCGCTGGGTCACGTGGTGGACATCGTATCGGTGGTTGCCATTGTTCTGGGCATCGCGCAGACGCTTGGGTTCGGCGTGGAGCAATTCGTGGCCGGTCTTGCACGCATTGGTGTCGGCGACTGGCTGCTGGTTGACGACGGAAACGGCGGCCAGAAAGCTTCCTTTGCCGCGATCCTGTTCGCCCTTCTGGTCATCGTCGGTGCTTCCACGGCGTCAGCTCTGTCCGGCGTTGGACGCGGGATCAAGTGGCTGTCGAACCTGAACATGGGGCTGAGCTTCTTCCTGCTGGCCTTCTTCCTGATCTTCGGATCGACGCTGTTCGCCCTCGAGGTGTTCTTTGTCGGCATCTGGGACTACCTGCGCGCCCTGCCCGGCATCAGCTTTACCGTATGGTCCGATGACGGCACCGAACAGGGCGCCGCGCTGGCCGGATGGCAAGGCGGCTGGACCGTGTTCTACTGGGCCTGGTGGATCGCGGTGACGCCATTCGTCGGCTTGTTCCTCGCCCGGATCTCGCGGGGGCGCACGGTGCGCGAATTCATCCTCGGCGCTATGATCATTCCGTCGATCATGTGCTTCATCTGGTTCGCGTTCATCGGCGGCACCGCCATCGATCTGGAACTCAGTGGCGCGGCCGATAACGCGATCCTCGGCGTCGGGATTTCGGATCAGCTCTATGCCACGCTTTCGGTCTTGCTCACCGACGGGTTGACCTGGGTGTTTTCCGTCGTCGTGGTGATCCTGCTGCTGACCTACCTGGTGACATCGGCAGACTCGGCCGTGTTGATCATCAACACCATCAATGCAGCCGGGGACGATGGCCCCAAGGCGCGCCCCCATATCATCTTCTGGGGATTTGCGCTGGCATTGGTTGTCGGAGCCTTGCTTGTGGTCGGCGGTCTCAAGGCCATTCAGACCGCGATGGTCATCGCCGCATTGCCGTTCAGCTTCGCGATGGTGCTGATGGGCTTTGCCCTGATCAAGGCAATCATCAACGACAGCCGCCGGAGCATGGCCGGAATCGCGTCGACCGTGGACGATGAGGACCGGTTTCCGGCCGAGTAACGGCGCTCAATACTCCCGGAGCGCCCGTACGACCTGTCGCGGGCGCTCTTTCTGCAATCAATCCGCTGCAGGGCTTTGCCAGCTTGCTGACGCAACAGCAGCCGGGTGGTTTTCATTGCCGCGCGGAACATCAAGCATTTGTGCTGACCTGCTCCCCTCGGAACCCGCGTTTATAAGTTAGCTCTGTTCAGGGTTTGGTCCTCTTCTGACCGTTGGTGATACTCCCACGGGGTGAGCCCGTCTAGGCTCGTATGTGGGCGCTGGTGATTGTAATCGTCATGCCAGGCCGCAATCAGCTCCCGTGCGTGGCGCAGGTTGGCGAAGAAATGCGCGTTCAGATGGCGTAATCGGGGCGCAGTCCCCGGGATCGCCGGTAGTCTTCTTGCCGGTAAGGCCACAACCGGGAGAACGACCATGACCAGAGTTTTGTACGTGGGCCTCGACGTCTCAGTCGAGATGACCAGCATCTGTGTTGTCGATGCCGAGGGCGGAATGATCCTTGAGGCAAAGGCGGTCTCGGACCCTTCCGACATTGGAGAAGTGCTGGCTGGTATTGACGGCACCTTCGAGCGGGTTGGTTTCGAGGCCAGGCCACTGTCGCAGTGGCTTTTCAATGGCCTCACAAGCGCCGGACTGAATAGCCCCGCGTTTCTTAGACGCCTTCGTGTCTCAGTTTCTGCTGCCGCTCGAAATCGTGGTCGCCTCCCCCATGGACCTGACACAGCAGCTGATCAGCGGCGAGCTGAACGCTGCCGTGGCGCCGTTCCGCAACCAGGTGCCCGAACTGGAGTATGTGGAACTATGCAGGGAGGAGCACAGGCTCTACTGTGCCCTGGGACATCCCTTGTTCTCTGAGCTGGACAGTGAAATCTGTCTTGAAACCATCGGGCGGTATCAGTTGTGCCAGCGATCATATGATATGCTGGTATCACCGGAACTCGGATCGCCCGAACCGATGGCGGTCGTGGCCAACATGGAGGCCATGGCGATGCTCATTGAAACCGGTCAGTTTCTAAGGCCACTGCCAACGCATTTCGCCCGCAGGCGGGTTGCAGAAGGCAATTTCCGGGAAATCAGGAATACCCAAATACGTTGGAACTCAACCTTCTATCTCGCAACCCGCCGTGTGCACGTTCTCAGACATGCCGTAGAACTGTTTGCTCAAGATCTGCAGAACGCCTGCCTTGATGAAACCAAGGCACGGGAATGAAGCTCGAGTGCGAATAAATAGGCAGTAGCTGATCGGCATCTCTGTTGCGGGCCTTAGCATGGCATCGGGGGAATGCCGATGTCTCAAAAGGTAACGCGCGAAGCGAGTTTCCTAATTAGTACAGGTTGCACGCGCAGCAAATGGCTGCTTGGTTCCGCGTCTGAGTTGTCGGATCAATCTGCGGCGAAAGCACGGTTGCGGTCCAGGCAAAACTGGCACCTTTGAATGACCTCTTCGGTGACATCCGCTGCATCGCAACAATGAGTGTGCCGCACCTGCGAGGAGATGCTGCGCCAGCAAGATCCCGCAAGAGCCACGGCGGTAAAGTCCGCTTTGCCGCCGTTTGAACCTTGAGTTTGCAAAGGTCGCTTTTCTGCGCGTTCCTGCCGTCCAACATAAGCGCAGCGACTCCCCCTACTGCCATAACCTCCAGGCTGAGAATTCCCAGCAGACCTTTCGCCGATGTCAAAAATCAAATCTCTGGTCTTGGGTGCCGCGTTGCAAGATCCCGGAAATGACAGGATCCTCCGGTAAATCCAGCTGCCTACGGCATACCGCGACCGCCTCAGCGTCCCGGGCAATTTCCATTCGGCGCTCGTGCAATGCGTCCTCAATGATCTCTGCGATGATCTTCAGAAGGATTTCGAGCAGCGACATGGCTGGTTCAAGCCTAGTATGCATCTCCAGGGGCAGCGGACGTTCCGCAGCATCGCGCGGTCCATGCACCAGCTTGCCCCCACCGCCTTTTTTAATGGGCACCCATCGCAGCTGGTCTCTGCGGATCAATTCCAATCCCAAATTTAGTGCCTTAGCCTGTGCCCAAGCAACCGCAGCTTCCTCTTCCCGGGCACAAAGTGCTGCTTCCCGTTCGGCCAGTTTTTCTTCCTGCTGCGCAGCCCGTTCGGCCTTTTCTTTCAAGGACCCTTCCCTCGCCTCAACCTCCCTTTCCCTTCTCGAGACCATTTCTTCTCTGGCCGTGACCTCTGCCTCCTTCTTCTTCAAAGAATTTTCTTCCGCCGCGACGCGGCGTGCCTGCGCTTCCAGCGCCTGCTCCCTTTCCTCTAGCTGGGTCTCGAACCGAAGGTTCGCCAGCTGCTCTTCCGCGCGGGCTTTGGCACCGGTCTTGCGCGCGGCGTACTGCCTGGTGGTCAGGCGCTCGTGGCCAGGCCCTTTGCGAAGAAGCCCGCAAGGCCGGCCGACCGCTTCGTAGTAGCAGTCCTGGAAAGCTTTCATCGCCGCCGTGAAAGCAGCCTTCTCCGGGTTATTCCCAGATCTTTTCTTCCGGGCGGCATGCAGATGGCGCCCGTTCTCTACCGACCATTCTTCGAGCTTTCTGGCATTGGCGGCCTCGACCCCGGCGCAAGCGGCCCTCCATTCGGCCAATGCCCTTTCGTGTTTTGCCATATTCTTTTTCTGGGTGACCCGGTTCTTGCTTAGGCGCGGCTTTTTTGGCTTCTTGGGTTTCGGCAGCAATTCCGGTTTCGGCAATGACGAAAGCGTCTGCGGCTTGTCATGCGCGGCCCGGTATTCCGCAGCCGCCGCTTTACCCACGTGCAGCTTGTTCGCATCCAACCGCGGATCGCCCGCATTCAGTGCGAGGATGTGCATGTGAACATGCGCCTCATCCAGGTGAATGACCCCAGCGAAGGCGACGCCTTCCGGCATCCGCTTCCGGAAATCCCGCACAGCCAAGTCCGCCCACCGGGCGATCTCCTTCTGGTGCCTTGCCCGATCCGCCAGGAAATCCTTGGACGCCATGGGGTGTGAATGGATCTCAGTGTACAATGTCGGCGCATCGGACCGCAGGCTGCGGCTGTAAGTTTTTCCGGATTTCGCGGTCACGGTTTCCCGGATTTCGCTGCATCGCCGATCGTGCAGCGCCTGAAGATCACTGACGGCCATCGCCCCTCGGCTCAGAACCGGCAGTGGCGCGCGCGGGTTTTCGACATGCATGGAGAAGTCTGGGTTGCGCTGCGCTTCCTCAAACACCTGACGCGCACAGTTCCACTGATCTTTGGTTCCCTTCAACTTCTTCGGCTTGCGAGAATAAGTTTCGATATGGACGAATTGGTATGCCATTTCGCGGTACTCCTTTTTTCATTGAGTACGCGACCTCGGCGAAAACGCAAAAGCGGATCCGACCGATAACACCCTGTAAATTATTGGGTTTCTGTTGCCATATTGTTTTTCTGTGACTTGGGGCAGCACAGGATGATGCGCCGCACGCGCGCAAATGCTCCCCATAGGGACAGACTATAGGTAGCTGAAGCTACCTCGTCTGCCCCTTACGCCGGGGAGGCGCTCCAGCAGCCCTGCGGGTGCTTGCGCGGCCGGTTCCCGGCCTTGCATTGGGTTTGCTTTTGGTTGTCTCTATTGGGCTTCGAACTGCCTACACTTCGGCGCCAAACTACACCCGGCTTGGCCCTGACGCCCCGGTTACATTGCCATCACAGGAGTTCTGGACCCGCCCCGCCGGGGGCCAAGGATGCCTAATTGTTTTTCGATAATCTGGATAGGCGGAAGGTCTTCGGTTCCAATGCTCGCTGGCGATCAGCTTGTCTTGTCCAGCCAGTCTATCAATGCGCGCCTGATCATTTCTGGGCGTGTCGGAACGTCAGGCTCGAGCCGCCGCCTTTCGTCGATCGCATCGATGAGTTCTCGCGGCAGTCTAAGCGTCAGAGCTGCTGTATCTTTCTTGGGAGGGGCCATTTCAATATTACCATTTTGATGTTGACATCATAATGGCATTATCGCATATTGTGCGGGCGAGGCAAGAGCTGGAACCTCTTCCCCCACCCTCATCAATCCGATCTGCGAGGAGATCAGAATGACTACAGCACGAGTTACCACGCGCGTGAGCGCGGCGAAAGACCTGCATCCTGCATTGAACGCCCCGGTTGCTGACCAGGCACCCACCCCGATTTTTTGGACGTTCGCCGCGCTGATCGACGCGGTGGAGTCCGCTGTCGAGATGGAGCGCGACCTGTCGCATGCGATGAGCTGGGACCCGGCCATGTTGGGCTTTGCGGAAGAAGCCGAGAGCTGCTGGCAAGACTGCCTGCGCCTGGCCGGTGACATTCTTGCAGCGGCTCCGGCCTCCGCATCAGACCAGCCCTTGCAGCGCATGGCCATGCTGATGCACTTCCTCATTGAAGCCACAAGCCCGGACGAGGCGCTGCATTTCCATCAGCTGATGCACGCGCACCGGGACCTTTTCACCACCGCGGATCCCGGGGTGATTCAGGCGCTGAACCGCGCAGCCCGGCAAGTCGATGCCATCGTGGAAATGGCAGTGACAGCGCTGGGCTTCGCGCCGGTCTGATTCCGCCCCTTCCTTTTCCTACTGACAAAACTTGACTTGGCACCCGCCACGGATCTCCCCGCCTGCGTCCGGCCATGTCCTGTCCTTTTCCGAATTTACCCCGGCAGGCGCACCGCGCGCCCGCCGTCCCCTATCCCTTTGCCTGACTGGAGCTTTTCATGACCCAATCCGCATATCCGACGTTTCCGCTCACGATCCACGCCCATTGGCGCGAGACCGCCGCGAGCAAAGGCTTCGACATTCTGAAGCGCATCCGCGACCGTTACCACCTGCTGCTGGCGTGCCGGGCGTGCGGCGCAACGCACGTAAGCAAACTCTTTGTACTGATGAACAACCAGCCCCTCTGCCCGCACTGCATCGAGCACCGCTGGCAAGCTGACGCCAAGGCCGCCGGGCTGCAATGGGCCGGCCGCGATCCCGAGAGCCGTCACCATGGTTTCTACATTGCAGCCTGCGGCCACCGCCTGCGGCGGCAGTTCGAACTGGTCAAGAGAGCGGCCGAAGGGATCTGCGACTTGCGCTGCGAACTCTGCCATTCCCGGAAGGAACAAGAGGAAGCCGCCGCTCAGGGCTGGGAGCTGATCGGCCCCGGCCCGGACGGGGACCCGAACTATCGTCTGTACCGTCATCTGGAATGCGGGCACTCCCAAAGGGTGGCCCGTGCCAATATGCAAACCGGACGGTTTGACTGTGGCGGGTGCGGCGAGAACTGGCCCGCGGCACCAAGCCATCTCTACGCCATGCAGTTCAAGCTTCCGAATGGCGCGCAGCTGGTGAAGCTGGGGTTTTCCCGGAACCCGGATTCCAGGCTGCGCCACCAGCTGCTGAAGCACTGCAGCGTGGTAGCACAGATCCTGAAGACCGTCCCCATGGAGACCGGGCAACGTGCCCTGCAGACTGAGAAACGGCTGCACGCGCGTCTTAAGACCGCCTTTCCGGACAGTATTGCTCCACCCGTTCTTTATGCCGGATCCCTCAATGTCCGAAGCGAGATCTATTTCGCGGAGGTGACCCGGGAGATCGTCCGGATGCTGGACGAGAACGATACTGACAGCACCGCCTGACGCTCCTTCATCCGCCCTCTCAGCGCCGCCCCAGCCAACCCGGAGGCCGGGTGGGCGGTGCCCCTTTGTCTGCATTTTCTTCGGAGACAACCGATGCCACAGTTCTCATCTCACCCCTCACGTCCCGCCTGGATTCCCTTCGCCAAACAGGTCCTGCGCCGGATGATCTCGGAGCAAATCAGCGCGGCAGACAAACGCGGCGCTGCCACCCCGGAGCCCCCCAAATCCAATCTCCTAGACGCGCTCAACGACCTGCCCGGAATGCAGCACCGGGCCAGCGAGGAGCTAGACAAATTACGGGAAAGTGGCATCGACGGCTGGGCGCTGGATGATCAGGGACGCAGCCGTCCGGCAACCGTCCTGCCCGTAAGTCAAAGCCTGATCGCGCTTCGGCTCGCGGTCACCTTCATCTCATCCCGGAACGTCACGGAGACCCTGCTCGCTCCGGGTGCCGTGACCGTGCTCTCCGGGTTCCGCACCGCGGACGCCGATCAAATCCTGGCAGCCTGCCGCTGCGGTATTCTGCCCGAAGAGTGGAAGGTCACAACGCGGGGCGACGAACGGCACCACGAGCAGACACTCCGGGTACTTCAAATCACCACATCAACCGGGTCTTCCCGGACCGGCGATCTCTACCGCCTGGAGCGCAACCTGTGCGAAGCGCTGCAGCAGCCCAGCCCGCTGCTGGTTCTGCTTCCGGACGGCGAAAGCATCCCGGACAGCCTCAATACGGTCCTGCCCGACCCCATTAAGTTGGAGCCGCTAAGCCGCGACATCGTCATGGCGCAGCTGGAGCACAGTCACAGCGCGACCGGCAAAATCGACCGCGAGACCGTGGAACCACTCATCCCGGACGACGGGGCCCTGTCCCTGCTTGGAGATCCGGATATCCTTCTGGCGCTCCGCGCTCCGGATGCCCGCAGCGCGGCAGAGCGCCTGGCTGCGGCGGTTTCCCGGACCCGGCAGCACGCTGGCGGGGTCCACGGGTTGTCCCTGGAGGGCATCAACGGCACCTCTCCCGCGCACAATGCGGCGGCAGATTTGGTTGCCGATCTGCGCAGCTGGCAGTGCGGTGAGATCGAGTGGAGCGACATGTCCCGCTCGCTGCTGATCTACGGCGAACCCGGCACCGGAAAAACCGTGCTTGCAAAGGCGATTGCTGCCTCGGCCGGGGTTCCCCTGATCCAAGGATCCTTCGGAGCCTGGCAGGCCCGGGGTCACTTGGGCGATATGCTGGCCGCTATGCTGGCCTGTTTCGAGGATGCCAAATCCCGGAAGCCCTGCGTATTGTTCATCGATGAGATCGACAGTTGCGGGTCTCGCGCCGACACCAGCGACCGCAATCAAGCCTATCGCCAACAGGTGATCAACGAGTTCCTGCGCCAGATCGATCTGCTGCATCAGGAAGAAGGCATTCTGCTGATCGGCGCCACCAATTTTCCCGGAAAGATCGACCCGGCCATCCTCCGCCCAGGCCGTTTCGACCTGCAACACGAGATGCCGCTTCCAACCCGGCAGCAGATCCTGGTCATGCTTGAGCAAGCTTTCCCGGACACCGGGGAATATCTGGTTCCGCTGTCCCGGAACCTGACCGGACAGACCCCCGCCGTGATCGATGCAAAAATCCGCGACGCCCGCGCTAAGGCGCGGCGCCAGGGGCGCAGCTTTGACCCAAGATTTCTTGAGCAGGTCCTCGGCAAGGAACTAGGATACCGAAAGCAGTTGGATGAGCGCATTGCCGTGCATGAATGCGGGCACGTTATCTCCGCGTGGCTCTACGGTGAAGAGATCAAACGTGTCTGCCTCTGCCCGACCGGAGGATTGACCGAGCGCAGCGCACCGCCGGGTGCCGGGCTGGAGGCGGATTTCGACAGGCAGATGACCATCCATCTGGCGGGCCGAGCTTCGGAACGGCTTGTGTTCGGGACGATCTCCGCAGGGGCGGGCGGAGGCGCAAATTCAGACCTCGCGAAAGCCGCACAGCTAGCCCTAGCGATGGATTATGAACTCGGGCTTGGCGTTCATGGAAACGCCTGGCTCGGGACGCCGGACTTTGCCCGCCTTTCGGCAGGCGAGCGCAAACGCCTGCAGGAGCGGCTTGACCATGCCGAGGACTTTGCCCGCGCCCTCCTGTATCCACACAGGCACCTGCTGCAGAAAATGGCCTCGGTTCTGACCCGGGAACGGGAGTTTGACGCTAGCACCGTAAAGTCTTGGCTGCAGGCCGTGCCTCGCAAGCCCGGCCCGGACGATGATCCGGAAGTCACCGGAGATGATAATTCAAACGAAGCCACTGCATTCAGCCCAGGTTCCGGATAACTCCCTGCCGGTAATAGTTTGCGGCCCGGCGCTGTCCCAAAAGCAAACCTCCGGCGCCCCCGCTCGGCGCCGGACATGAGCCCCGCCAGCGGGGTTATCCACATAAACCCGGCCAGCCGCGGCACCCAGCACTCTTTCACGGGACCCGCCGTCCTCCCTCCCCCGATATGATGAAGCCAACAGGTGCCGGGACAGATCCCGGCCAGATCAGCAGCATCAGAAGACCGCCCCGGGCCTGTGTCCGGGAGCGGCGGGAGACCTCGGCCCATGGCACGGGACCAGAAGAGCTATGTCAATTGCCAGCGGGCATCGAACGCGCCCGCCGACAATACCACCGTCCGCCCGGACGATACGATCTGCACTCAAACGCAACTGCACGCGTTGATGCGCGCCCTGGCCCGCGAGGCAGCCCGCGCCGACCACCGGGACGGCAAGGAACCAGATTAGAACCAATCCTCGGAGGCACCGATGTCCCAGCCCAAACTCCGCGCCGCGATCTACGCCCGGTATTCCAGCGACCTGCAGCGCGACGCCTCCGTAGAAGACCAGATCCGCAGCTGCACGGAATACGCCAAGGCGCAGGGGCTTGAAGTCGTCTCTACCTACTCGGACCGGGCCATCTCGGGCGCCAGCCTCATGCGCAGCGGCATGCAGGCGCTGCTGCGCGATGCGCGCGGCGGCACATTCGATGTGCTGGTGTCGGAAGCTCTCGACCGGCTGAGCCGCAACCAGGCCGACATCGCCCACATCTACCAGGAATTCTGTTTCAACGGCCTCCCGATCGAGACCCTGGCCGAGGGTGTGATTTCGGAGATTCATATCGGGCTCAAAGGCACGATGAATGCGCTGCAGCTCAAGGATATCGCGATGAAGACTCACCGCGGTCTCAAAGGGCGCGCACTGGAGGGCAAGTCCGCAGGCGGCAAAGCTTACGGATACCGCATGAAGCCGCAGCTCACGGCCAGCGGCGAGGTGATCCGCGGCGAGCGGGAGATCCACCCGGAAGAGGCCGGCGCCGTGCGCCGAATCTTCGAAGACTATGCCCGCGGCCTGTCCCCGAAGAAGATCGCCGAAGCGCTGAACCAGGAAGGTGTCCCCGCCCCGTCCGGCCGCCACTGGGGCACCTCCACCATTCACGGCAACCGCCAGCGCGGCACCGGCATCCTCAACAACGAGCTCTACATCGGCAGGCAGATCTGGAACCGGCTGCGCTACGTCAAGGATCCGCAAACCGGCAAGCGCATCTCGCGGCTGAACCCGGAAAGCGAGTGGACGATCACCGACGTCCCGCATTTGCGGATCGTCGATCAGGATCTTTGGGATGCGGTCCGGGCCCGCCAAGGCGACCTGAAGACCGCGGGCACAAGTGAGCCGGTCTGGGACCGGCGCCGCCCGAAGACCCTGTTCTCCGGCCTGATGGCCTGCGGCTGCTGCGGCGGCGGCTTTGCCAAGATCTCCAAGGACAGCTTCGGCTGCTCCCCGGCGCGGAACAAGGGCGCCGCGGTCTGCAGCAACAAGCGCACCATCAAGCAGGCCGACCTGGAAGCCCGGGTGCTGGATGCACTGGCGAACCACCTGATGGATCCGGACGCGGTGCAGGTCTTCTGCGAAGAATATACAGCCGAGCGCAACCGGCTGAAGGCGGCAGCCGCCGGGAACCGCAAGGAGAAGGAGCAGCAACTGGCCCGCGCCAAGCGGGATCACCAGAAACTGGTGGATGCGATCATCGCGGGCGTGCCCGCGGAGCAGGTCAAAGACCGGATGATCGAGCTCGGCACGCGGCGCCAGCAGCTGGAACGGGAGCTGGCGCACACCCCTGCCCCGGACCCGGTGGTGTTTCACCCGTCGATGGCCGAAGCCTACCGGGCCCGGGTGTCGCGGCTGATCAGGTGCCTTGGCACCGCCGAAGGCATGGAAGAAGCCAAGGAGGCGCTGCGGGCGCTGGTGGAGCGGATCGTGCTGACGCCCGCGGCGGAAGGCACTGGCCTGGATCTGACGCTGGAGGGCGATCTGGCCGGGCTGCTGCGGCTGGCCACGGGTGCGGAGGGCCCGAACACGAAGAAGGCCTCCGGTGGTACGTCGGAAGTCTTTGATATTCCAGAGGAATTAGTGTTGGTTGCGGGAGCAGGCAACCGCCGTATCCTACCTGCCCTCTCCGCAATAATATAAACCCATGATAGCACACAGCTAACGGCACCTTTGCTGCAGGTTTCTCGGACGCCACGCGCGACGTTTGAATGATGCGCGGCATTGCCTGGCGTCGGAGAAGCGCGCAAGCTGGAAATCGCGGTGTTGGAATTGGGTAGACCAGCTGGCTCTATGGGGATTTGAAGCGGTTGATGGCCTTGGTTCTTGTTCTGCAGGTTGGGCCAACTGCGCTCGTTGCAGGCAGCTTCGGCACGGATTTTGTGAGCTTTGAGGGGCATGCGCCGCGTCTCGCGGGGCTCGGCAACCTCACCACCACTACTATCCGGGCTGCAGGCATGCCGGATGGGCCGCAAGCGGTATCGCGAGCAACGGCGATTGGACTTCCGGTCCTTGGCGTGCATGTCATGTGGCGGCCCTCGCTGTTCCTGGCGGCGCCCTGGGGCGTCGTTCTGGCGCGATGGTTTCGGCGATAATCAGGTGCCCGCCGCAGCAGGGGCATGGCAGCGCGAGGATGCGGGCAAGTGCATCGGCGTCATCGGCCGTGCCGTTGTGCGCGTAACCCTGATCAGATGTTTCGACCCTGAGCAGTTCCCTGATCCTGGCGATATTGGCGGCACGGTTGCCATTCCCGAAGAAGCCGTAGTGGCGGATGCGATGCTGCCCCTTGGGCAGGACATGGATCAGGAAGCGGCGGATGAACTCGCCGGTCTTGAGGGTCATGGTGGTATGCCGCCCCGGACCGTTGACGCGGTAATCCTTGGCGCGGAAGGTGACGCTCCGGCCGTTCATGCGGATCAGGCGGCTGTTGGAGATCGCAACACGGTGGGTGTAGCGCGACAGGTATGCCAGCACGGCCCTGGGTCCGGCGAAGGGCTCCTTGGCATACACAACCCAATCGATCCTGCGCAGCGGTTGCAGAAACGCGTCGAAGGCTGCGCGATCCGCAAGCCCGGCTTGGTCGCCAAAGAAATGCAGCTTCCCGGCTTTGTGCAGCCGGGCCAGCCCGTCCAGAACGAGGCGCCGGTAGAGGCGGGACAGCACCCGGACGGAGAGAAAGAAGTTCCTGCGGCAGGCGATCCACCGCGCACCGTCCGCAGACAGGCCGCCGCCCGGCACGATCATGTGGACATGCGGGTGGTGCGTCATCGCCGAACCCGTCGTGTCGAAGACGCGCCTCCGGCACGATGTGTGCAGGACGGATGTGATGCCGGCCCGGGCGCCAAGGTGCTTGGGATCGGCGGCGATCCGGATCACCGTGTCCGCGCTCGCCCGCATCAGCAGATTGTAGATCTCTCGTTTATTATGGCGGGCGATGTCGGCGACCGGTTTTGGCAGCGTGAAGACCAGGTGGAAATACCGCACGGGCAGCAGTTCCGCCTCGCGCGCCGCCAGCCAGGCCTTGGCCGCACCCGCCTGGCACTTGGGGCAATGGCGATTGCGGCAAGAGTTGTAGGCAATGTGTTCATGCCCGCAGTCTTCACACCGCGCGGCATGGCCGCCGAGCGCTGCCGTGCGGCAGCGCGTGATGGCGTTCATCACTTTCAACTGGTCGAGGCTGATATGGCCTGCATTGGCCGCCCGCCAGGCAGAACCATGGAGCCGGAAGATATCCGCAACCTCCAGCTTCGGCCAGGACAACGCAGTCTATGAGGCGCCTTTCCTGCGCTTCGCCGCGGTCAGGCCGTCCAGCGGGCTCTCCACCGCCGAGATCATGCCGGTGGCAACGCTGGCATAGTGCGCCGTGGTGGTGAGTTTGGCATGCCCGAGCAGCGCCTGAATGATCCGGATATCCACGCCGCGTTCCAGCAGATGCGTCGCGAAGCTGTGACGCAAGGTGTGCAGAGTGACCGGCTTGGTGATCCCGGCGGCCAGCACTGCCTGCTTGAACAGCCGCGAGATCTGTCTGGCCGAAAGATGCCGCCCGCAATAGCCGGGAAAGAGCGCGCGATCAGGCCCGGACACACCCCTGTCGTTGACGGTCGGGCGTTCGGTCCACCAGGCCCGCAACAGGCTCAGAATATCAACGGGCAGCATCACGTTGCGGTCCTTGCGTCCCTTCGACTGCACGATGCGGATAATGTTCTGTTCCCCGTCGATGTCGCCGGCCTTCAGCCGGACGACCTCGCTTGCCCGCAGGCCGCAACCATAGGCGAGTGACAGCATCACGCGCGCCTTCAGGCAGGGGGCCATTGCGAGGATGCGCCTGACCTCGTTGCGGCTCAGCACGAGGGGAACCTTCACGGGCTTTTTGAGGTGGAACACTTCGGCCGCCAGGTCATGCCGGCGCAGGGTGACCCGGAACAGGAACTTCAGCCCGGTCATGGTCTGGTTGCGGGTGCAGATACTCATCCCGCTCTCGATCAGATGCAGCTGGAAATGCTTCACGTCATCCGGGGAGGCTGTCTCCGGAGATCGCCCGAGCCAGGAGGCAAACCGTTTGCAGGCCCGCAGGTGGCTGGTCTGCGACGCCGGTCCGAGATTGCGTGCGGACATATCCGCGATCATGCGCGCCCGAAGGGGTGTCGCCGGTGCAGGGTGCTGATTGGTCATGGGAAAACCCTCTGTCAACCGAGGCAAAATCACCTCGGCCAACAGCACACACCCGACCTCCTAAACCGCGAAACAAATACCGCTTCAGCCCAACGCCTGCCACGCAGAGCCCCTATCGCGGAGCGATTTAGTGCAAGCGCAGGAAGCGGGCTTTGCAAAGTACTGATCGCTTCCCGATTGCAGTCCTTCGCGCCGCTTGCCGGGAGCCGCGGATCACGGCCGACGGACAGAGTTTCCATTGGCGATAATCTGATTGATCAGAGCGGCTGCTGCCTTGTGAGTTGCGACTTCCGCATCCGTACCGGCAGCGTTTTCGTGCGAGGCTGCAGCGTCACGGAGGATTCCGGCGATTTCATGCTCCGGCATCATTTGGAGGTCATTCATGGCAAGCAGCAGCGCCTCGCAGATCGATAGGGCGGCCATTCCAGCATTGTCGGAATACTCAGGCATCCTGCATTTTCCTTTCTTGCATTGCATATCAAGCCAATGTGGCAGACTGGTGATCAAGGGCATCTTTGCAGAAAGCGGAGTGTGCTGGACTGATCGAGAGCAGTCCCTGTCCTGGGGACGTCCTGAAATGCCGCGTCTGTCCGAGGGGGTCATGAACGCCATCAAAAATAGCCCGTTCACAAGAAAACTATCAGCTTTTGCCGTGTTGTCAGAAGATGAGCTTGCCGTGCTGGAGCGTTTACACCAGCGCCGCAGAACGTTTGCTGCCGGGAGCGACCTTGTGCATCAGGGGCAGCCGGAACAAGCTGCCTACATTCTGTCCTCCGGCTGGGCCTGCTCCTACAAGATCCAGCAGGAGGGATCGCGCCAGATTGTTGACTTCCAGATACCGGGTGATTTCCTGGGGTTGCGCAGCGTTCTTTTGCGGACGTCGGATCATAGCATCGAACCGATCGTGGAGATCGAAGCCGCCGAAGTCTTGGCAGATGACCTGCTGGAGGCCTTTGCCAAGACCCCGCGGCTAGCTGCGGCCATACTTTGGGCAGCCTCGCGGGACGAGGCCATGGTAGTGGAGCATCTGGTTGGTCTTGGACGCCGGGATGCAGACGCACGAATGGCGCATTTTCTGCTGGAACTTGGCGCCAGGCTGGCTCTTGTCGGGCAAGGCAGCAAAGCGGGTTATGCTTGTCCCTTGACACAATACCACCTTGCCGACGCGCTGGGATTGAGCGCGGTTCATGTGAATCGTGTTCTGCGGCAATTGCGGGAAAGCGGACTCGTCTCCTTCCGCGGCGGCCATGTGAAATTCGGCGATCTTGATCGTCTGGTGGCACTGGCAGAATTCGATCCCGCGTATTTGGACCAGACTGGGCCGCTTCTGAAATGAAATGGCCGCCCTCCGGTGATGGTTGGACAGCCGGGGGATCGGTTCAGGCGGGGAGATCACGCAAGCGCTTGTTTTGCGGCGTCGAGCTGCCTGTACATTTCGGTATCGTTCTCTTCACTCTGTGCCAGTTCAGCCAGCCGGTAGTGCTTCAGGGCCGCGGCCTTCTGCGGTCCGGCCGGGGCCCTCTCGCAGGCAGCCCTGACTGAGGCCAGCTTTACGGATATCTCTTTTGCTTCGGGTGTCATTCGGTTGTCCTTTCTTCGGCGTCCAGGAAAAAAAGAAGCGCGAATTGCGTGCAAAACCATTGAGGACCGGCACACCCTCCGCGCTTCTTGGGTACTCGTAAAAAACACACCGGCAATTATGCGGCCGGCCCGGAATCCCTAGCTCTGTCCGGGCCAAGGCGCACTAACGCAGGTTAACCAAGGGATGCGCCGCAGGCCGGAGAACGTCCGCTGAGAGCATACTGACGGCCTTTTCGCTTTCAGCCTCTGGCATTGATCAATGCCGGGCAGCCGAGAAAGAGGCACCCCCCTGATACAAGTCAGCAGCCGCCTGTGCCTGCCCCTGCGGCCGATGACTGCTGGGGCAGCAATTCCGCCCCAGCCGGGCAGGCACAGCGGGGGCTAACATCGATCAGCGCGCGCGCCTCCTTCATGCTGTAAGGTAAACGAGAACGCTCAGCCTTGCCGGGTTCTCGCCGACGAGCGCGCCTGGCCGGCGGCTGCAGGCATCACAAAAGCCATACATAATTCGAGGAAGTCCAGGATGAACATGCGGTCGTCCAGATCGATGGTGACGTTTTCCAACCCGTTCACTTTAGCGGGTTACCAGGACGAACTTCCTGCCGGGGAGTATGAAGTCGCCGTTGAAGAAG
Source organism: Cribrihabitans pelagius (assembly GCF_048820915.1). Classification (NCBI taxonomy): domain Bacteria; kingdom Pseudomonadati; phylum Pseudomonadota; class Alphaproteobacteria; order Rhodobacterales; family Paracoccaceae; genus Cribrihabitans; species Cribrihabitans pelagius. The sequence goes on from NZ_JBMERR010000014.1 coordinate 111,178, forward strand.
AGCTTCTTCAGGGCCTCAGCTTCGAGGCCTACCGACGGACGGCAACCTATCTGATGGTCCACGGCAGGAGCGGCCGCGCGGGCCGGACCGAAGTGCGCCTGATCACTCAGAAGGACTTGGAAGCGGCGCTGAACCGCGACAGCGGGCCCGGCGCGTAACAGCAATCATAGCGAGGCGGCGCTTTCTCCGCAGGAGGACCGGAAATGACTTATCCCGAATGGCTGAGACCCGGCGTTTATGGTGCCTTGATCGGTGCTGTCTCCATTACTATCGCCGGTTTTTCCTGGGGCGGCTGGATGACAGGAGGTCATGCGGAATCAATGGCTAACTCCAGGTCCCATGACGAACTGATTGCTGCCTTGGTGCCAGTTTGCATCAGTATGGCTCAAACAGATTCCGAACGGACCGCCAAGCTGGCGTCAATCCAGGAGGCGAAGTCGTTCAAGCGACGGGATGCCGTTATCGCAACGGGCTGGGCAACGGTTCCAGGCTCAGAGAGCCCGAACCGTGACCTTGCACAGGCTTGTCTCGCCGGGCTGGATTTAGATGCATCGTAGTTTCTTTTCGCCAATGCCGCTTCTCCACGCCGGTACAGAGATGTTCGACCGGCTGATCAGAGTATTGAGCTATCCCCAAGTCCTGATGACGCGCCTCGTTGTGGTGTTCGGCCTGCTGGCAGTCTTCACAGTGCCTGCATATCCGGAAGCGGCGGCTTCTTCAGTGCCTGAGAACGCACACGAGAGCAGTTACGGCGATGGCTGGGAATGTGATCGCTCTTTCCGTGCCGCCGACGATACCTGCATTGCTGTAGTGGTGCCGCAGAATGCCTACCCAACGCATAGAAACTACGGTTCAGGGTGGGAGTGTATGCACGGTTTCATTGAGGTTGGAGGGTCGTCCTGTGCAAAGGTCTTTGTGCCCGAAGGCGGGTATCTTGCCCCCTCAGGCAGACGATGGAACTGCCTGCGCGGCTACAGGAAAATTGACGATACCTGCCAGAAGATTGTGCTGCCGCCTGACGCCTTTCTGACTGACGGCACACATGGGCCTGCCTGGATTTGCAATCGAGGATTTGAAGCCAAAGGCGAAACCTGCGCAGCCATCGAAGTGCCTGAGAACGCCTTTCTGGCGGCATCAGCGTATGGACGGCAATGGAAGTGCGAGCGCGGCTACGCAGTGTCCGGTGAGCGGTGTCTTCTGATTGATCTGCCCGAAAATGCTCACCTCGCCAGGACGGGTAACCGTTGGGAGTGCAACAAGAATTTTCAGCGTAAAAGAGGCCGCTGCCTTCTGAACAACTAGGCGCCGCGCCTCCAACTGCCGGATTGGCAGTATCAATACCTGCGTCAGGAACCCCAAATCCCCGAGCGTAGATCACTCAGAAGGAGATTCCATGGAAACCGCAGTCAACGCGGGAAGGCCGGTATGGCAAGATGCCAGCGGTCCGCAACTACGATCATCTGAACGCTCTCAGAAACCTGGCGGCCCCCCCACCGCTCGCCCACCCACCGCAATCGTGTACTGCGAAGGCAATTTCGCACGTGTCGACGGCAAGACAGCAAACGGGCTTGTCCGGCACTCACAAGCCTATCGCATACTCTCGGTGGTCGACAGCCATCACGCAGGGAGTGACAGCGGGCAGATCCTTGACGGCGCCTTCAACCACATTCCAGTCTTTGGCGATCTTGAAGCTGCGGTTACTCACGAGGCCGTCATTCCTGACACGCTGATCTATGGGATGGCTCCGTCAGACGGGAAATTGTCGGCAGATGACCGCCGTGTTGTGCTGGATGCAGTATCTTTAGGGATGAACATTGTCAGCGGGCTGCACGAATACCTCAGTGACGATCCGGAAATCGCCTTCGCTGCCAAATCGCGCAACGTCTCCCTTCGCGATATCCGCAAACCGCGGAGCAGCAAGGACATGCGTCTGTTTGACGGCAGTGTCGCGAATGTGAAGGCAATCCGTATTGCTGTGCTGGGAACCGATTGTGCGATTGGAAAGCGGACGACGGCAACGCTTCTTGCCCGCGAACTGAATGCGCAAGGGATCAAGACTGTCCTGGTTGGCACCGGCCAGACCGGCCTGATGCAGGGGGCCAAATACGGCGTGGCAATGGATGCGGTGCCGCCGCAATTCTGCTGCGGGGAACTTGAAGGGGCCATTGTCGCGGCATCTGAAGGTGAACAGCCAGATGTCATTCTGATCGAAGGCCAGGGCGCACTCAGCCATCCGGCATTCTGCACGTCTGCATTCATTCTGCGCGGCAGCCAGCCGGACGCGGTGATCCTGCAGCACGCCCCCATGCGCCCCCACCGTTGCGACTTTCCGGACATGGCAATGCCTGATCCCGGTGACGAGATCGCTTTGATTGAAGCCTTCGCGAACACAAAGGTGATCGGCGTAGCACTCAATCACGAGGGGATGACGGACGCCGGGCTCACTGCCGCAATCGAGGAACATGCCGGTAACTTGGGCCTTCCCGTGAGCGACGCCCTCAGCCGTCCCGCGGCGCATCTTGCCGAAATTGTCCTGTCCGCATACCCCCGGTTGCGGCCAATGCCTGTTGCGGCAGCGTTATGACCGCACCGCGTATCAAAATTGACCTGCACAAGATCCGCGACAACACGCGATGTCTTGTCGAGCGTCTGAAACCGCGCGGAATTTCCGTGACAGGGGTCACAAAAGGCGTGTGCGGTCACCCTGGTGTTGCAAGGGCGATGCTGGAAGGCGGCGCGATCGGATTGGCAGATGCGCGGCTTGCAAATGTAAGACGCATGCGTAAAGCAGGGCTGACCTGTCCGATCCTGATGATCCGGACCCCAATGCTGAGCCAAGTCGGGCAAATCGTCGAAACTTGTGAAGCAAGCTGCAATACAGATACCAGCGTTATCGCGAAGCTTGCCGCTGCGGCCCTGCGCAGAGGCATGCGCCACGAGATAATTCTGATGGTGGAAATGGGGGATGGGCGGGAAGGCATCATGCCCGAGGATCTGACGGATGCTGCCCTCCTCGTCACCAGAACGCCGGGTGTGCTTCTCAAAGGTATTGGCGCAAATTTCGCCTGTCTGGGTGATGCAGCCCCCACCTCCGGGATGATGGCGGCACTCTCATCCCTTGCTGATGACATTGAGCAAGTGTGCGGACCCTTCGCCGAAGTGGTTTCCGGGGGCAGTTCCGCAAACCTGCCGTGGGCATTCGATGGCGCGCCCGCAGGCCGGATCAACAATTTGCGCATAGGCGAGGCCATCCTGCTGGGCACTGACCCTGTTTCGGGACACCCGATCAGTGGGCTTCATACAGATGCTTTCACGATGCTGGCTGAGGTGATCGAGACAAAAATCAAATCAAAGCCGGTACCGCTGAAATTATCCGACCCGGCCCTCTCGGCGCTGAGCCTGGTGCCAGGCAATCATTGGACAACCCGCTCGATCCTGGCCATCGGGCTGCAAGACACCGACCCTGCCGGGCTGACCTTTCCAGCGGCTGTTACCTTTGCCGGTGCGACCAGCGATCACATTGTGGTCGAGACGACCAATTGCCCCCTGCGCATCGGCAGCGAGATGTCGTTGCAAATGAACTACAGCGCCCTAGTGCGCACCATGGCAGCCCCCGATGTTTCGAAGGTTTTGCACATAGACAGACCATTGACGGAAGATGCCGCCGCTAGCCGCATTGGCCGGCTTCCGGAGTTTTTTTGAGGCAGGCGTTTCTTTAGCTGCACTGGTCCAAACCGCGATCAGAGACCTCCCTCTGCGGCGTTCCGTAGTAAATGGCGTTGCGAATACCTATATTGGTAGAAGCCGCGGTATCTTTCCGCGCTTCGCCGCTGGCCTGAAAATGGCCCCGGCAATCAGACGTCCGGAACATCTCTTATAAAGGCCGGATGGCTCATGTGGCGGCTTCGCCGGAAACAGAACCCTCTGCAGCGTTGAGAGCGGTGCACGGGCTTCGGCCGTCTTTCATAATTCCGGAACTGCCCAACCCTGCCGCTTGGAGGTCAAGGAGACCTTCATGGGGAGGAGAGCTTCACTCTATGGGCAGCAGCAAAAACAGCACAGCAGCAGAGGAGAGATAAATCAATGGATCAGCTGAGCAACAGGACCGTCGCAGTATTCTCCCAGCCCTTCACCTTGCCGGGCTTTGATGAGGCACTCCCTGCCGGAGAGTATGACATTGAAACCGAATTATCCGCGCCTCCTGACCACCTGGATCCTCAAGCCTGGAAGGCTTCGGTTCTGGTGCATCTGCATCCCCGGAAATCACACCCTGGTCTGGAGAGGAGCCTGACAGTTTCATTGGCGGATCTCGACAGCGCCCGGGCCAAAGACAAGCTTTCTGGAACAGAACTGTCGACGTTCCTTTTCGAGGAAATGCTAGCCGACCCGATGGTGCGCCTCGTTATGCAATCCGACGGAGTCTCGGAAACTCAGATCAGGCACCTCTACTCTGGTCTGCGCATATCAAATCCGGATGGCGAACGGCATGACCAGAATTGTGAGCGCAAACGGCAAAAAGGCGGCTCTTAATGATGGAGGCAGGCAAATCATGACCAATTCCGACCAAAATGAAGTACTCTTGGCTCCGGCCCGCGGAGACGTGCCGCGGGAGCGCAAGTGCCTTCGCTGCAATACAGCGTTCTGGAGCGAAGGGTTCGGTGAGCGGATCTGCCGACGCTGCAAAGCGTCGAATGCATGGCGCGACGCCGTTCCAGAAAGGTCCGGGTCACCTCGCCATCACTGAATGTTCCAGTTAAAGACAGCCTCTTTGTGCTTGCTTCGTAAGGCTCCGGCTGCGGCCGTCTGATCTCGGGATCGATCCGATGGTAAGTCCGGCCTTTTGTCCGACTTCAATAACCGCCCTCAAATCGAAGTTCTTTCCGCTGCCCATGGTGATCGCCGCCGGTATTGGTCAGATGATGATAAACTGCGCATTGTGGAGGAGAGCTTTATCGGCCACCGACAAGCGGCAGCCACAACGCGGCGGCATGGCATTTGCCGGTCGCTCCTGACCGCCTGGCGGCGGCAGTATCGAAACGGTGAGCTTGGGTCTTCTCGCCCGGTGCCGTTCGCGCCGGTGACCGTGGCAAAGGGAGCTCCCGCGTCGCAAGTAAATCCGGTTGATCCCTGTCCGCCTCCGGACTGTCAGGTTGAGATAGCCCTGCCGAATGGGCGCCGGCTCATCGTGCCGGTGGGCGTGGAGCCCGAAGCACTTGCCCGGATTCTGGCAGTGGTGGATCGGCAATGATCGCGTTTCCGGCAGGCGTGAAGGTGTGGATTGCGGGCGGCGTCACCGACATGAGGCGGGGCATGAACACGCTGGCGCTGCAGGTGCAAGAAGGGCTCGGCCGCGATCCCCATGCGGGCGAACTCTTCTGCTTCCGGGGCCGCAAGGGCGATCTGGTTAAGATCCTGTGGCATGATGGCGTGGGTATGTCGCTGTATCTGAAGCGCTTGGAGGCGGGCAAGTTCATCTGGCCGGTGAGCCGGTCCGGCGAGGCGGTGCAGATCTCTGCGGCACAGCTGGGCTATCTTCTGGAGGGGATCGGCTGGCGCAATCCGCGCTGGACTCAACGTCCTGCAAAGGCTGGATAAATTGTTCCATCGGGCCTGTTTTTATTGGCGCCCCTCGAGCCCGGATGATAGACATCCGCCATGTCGAATACCGCTTCCGAGCTTGCGAGATTACGCGCCGCCCTGGCCGCTGCGGAGGCCCGCGCAGAGGCCGCGGAAACCGAGCTGGCACAGACCCGTGCCGTCGTGTCCTGCTCGGAAGCGATGATCCAGGAACTCAAGCTTGAGATTGCCAAGCTGCGCCGCGACAAATACGGCATCTCGCCGGAACGGCGGGCCCGGCTGATTGATCAACTGGAACTGCAGCTCGAAGAGCTGGAAACGGCGGCAACCGAGGATGCCCTGGCCGCTGAACAGGCGGCTGAAAAGGCCAGCAAGGTGCGCGCCTTCACGTGTAAAACTTCCGACTTGATCTGACGGACAGCTCAGCTTTCTGTGCTGAGAACGGGTTGCTGGCTGTCCGATGGCCCGGAACCCCTGATCGTCTTGTCTCTGGCAATGTGTATCGTTTCGCGGAAGGTCTGCATAGGCGTCTGGCCATAGCAGTATCGTCCCGAATGCGGCCGCTGCTCGTTGTATTTGACCAGCCAGGCGTCCAGATCCACCTGCAATTCCTGCACCGAGCGGTAGAGCTTCTTGCGGAAGGCAATGTCATAGAACTCATCCTTGATGGTCCGGTGGAAGCGCTCGCAGATGCCGTTGGTCTGCGGGCTGTTCGCCTTGGTCCTAGTGTGATCCACGTCCTCGACGGCCAGGTAAAGCTGGTAGGCATGGTTCTCGACCTTGCCGCAATATTCGGTGCCGCGGTCCGTCAGGATGCGCAGCAGGCTGATGCCGTGTTCGGCAAAGAAGGGGATCACCCGGTCGTTCAGCAAGTCCGCCGCCGTGATCGCGGTCTTCTCGGTGTAGAGCTTGCAGAACGCCACCCGCGCATAGGTGTCAATGAAGGTTTGCTGGTAGATGCGGCCTACACCCTTCATCGTGCCCACGTAATAGGTGTCCTGGCTGCCGAGGTAGCCCGGATGGTGGCTCTCGATCTCGCCATACGCCTCTTTTTTCTGCTGGGCTTTCTCCAGCGCGGCCACCTGCGCTTCGGTGAGCAGGATGCCGTCCTGGGCGGCGCGGGCCTCCAGGGCCTTCAGCCGCTTCTTCATGGTCTCCAGATCGTTCCGCAGCCAGATCGAGCGGACGCCGGAAGACGACACCATAATGCCTTTCTGCTGGAGCTCCCAGGAAGCGCGCTTCTGCCCCAGCGCCGGATTTTCGATGGCCAGTTCGATCACCGCCCGTTCGACATGCTCCGGCACCCGGTTCTTCAGGATCGGTTTGCGGCGGCTGAGATCCATCAGCGCCTGCTCGCCGCCCTGTGCGTAGAGCTCCTTGAACCGGTAGAAGCTGTCCCGGCTGTATCCCATCACCTTGCAGGCCTGCGAAACGCTGCCGAGCTGCTTGGCAAGCTCCAGCAGCCCCAGCTTCGGTTTGATGATCTTGTCCTGAATACTCGTCATTGATCGACACTCCATGCTTGCGCTCCAGAAGAGCAGAAATGTCAGATCAAGTCGCGTGTTCTACACTTCACGCGCCGCCACCCTGTGCGCAAGCCGTTCCCCGATCACCTGCCGCGCGAGCGGGTTGTTGTCGAGGCACCTGCCGCCTGCACCTGCTGCGGTTCGGATCGGATCGTGAAGATGGGCGAAGATGTCACCGAGACGCTGGAGGTGATCCCGCGGCAGTGGAAGGTGATCCAGACCGTGCGCGAGAAGTTCACCTGCCGGGCCTGCGAGAAGGTCAGCCAGCCACCGGCCCCGTTCCATGCGATCCCGCGCGGATGGGCCGGGCCCAGCCTGATCGCCATGCTGGTCTTCGAGAAGCGAGCCTTTGTCCGCCATTGGTCCGAGGACAATGGCGAGCGCCAGCACCAGCCGTTGAACCGGCAGGCCGAACGCTTCGCCCGTGAAGGCGTCGAGTTGAGCCTGTCGGCCCTGGCGGACCTGGTCGGGCATGCCGCAGTCGCGTTGCAGCCGATCCATGCCCTGATCGAGAACCATGTGCTTGCCGCGCACCGCCTGCATGGCGACGACACGACCGTGCCGCTCCTGGCGCGGGGCGGTGCAAAAAAGGCCCGGCTCCGGACCTATGTGCGCGATGACCAGCCCTGGAATGGTGGCGCGCCACCGGCCGCGTTCTTCCGCTTCTCCCGCGATCGCGCGGCAACCAATCCCAATCAGCATCTCGCCGGATGGCAAGGCGTGCTGCAGGCCGGCGCCTCTGGCGGATACAACGATCTTTACCGCGCGGACCGTGATGCGGGCCCCGTGACCAGCGCGCTGTGCTGGTCGCATGCGCGCCGGAAGTTCTTCGAACTTGCGGATATTGCCGGGAATGTCCGCAAGGGCAAACCGGCCCATCAGATCTCGCCGGCCGCGCTGGAAGCGGTGAAACGGATCGACGCCATCTTCGGCATCGAGCGCGTGATCAATGGGCTGGATGCCGATGCCCGGATTGCCGCCCGTCAGGAACTCTCCCGTCCCCTGGTCGATAATCTCCATGACTGGCTGCAGGAAGAGCGCGCGAAACTGTCCAGGCACAACAAGGTGGCCAAGGCGATCACCTACATGTTCGAGAAAAAGGACCGTTGGCAGGCCTTTACCGCATTCCTCGATGACGGACGCATCTGTCTTACGAACAATGCGGCCGAACGCGCCCTGCGCGGCGTGGCCCTGGGCCGGAAGTCATGGCTCTTTGCCGGCTCCGAGCGCGGCGGTGAGCGGGCCGCCGCCATGTACACCCTTATCGTCACTGCCAAAATGAACGATATCGACCCGCAGGCGTGGCTGGCCGATGTCCTCGCCCGGCTGCCCGGCATGCCCGTCTCGCGCGTGCCGGAACTTTTGCCCTGGAACTGGAAAACCCGTGAGGGCGTTACTGCGGCGGCCGCGTGAACAACCGTTGAAACAGGGCCTTTGAGCGCTGCAGCCCTTCATCGGTCAGCACGACAGATTTGGCCCGGTTAACCGGGTCATGGATCAAACCCTTCCGATGCAATCGATCCAGTGCCGACCAGTCCATTCCCTTCCAAGCGCGACGCTCATCATGCAGCGTCAACCAGAGCAATCCCAGAACCGCGTCGCCAATCTTGTCCTCGTCGATCTCCATGAACAACGGGTATCACATCACAGAGCCAAAGGGACCGCGGTCTTCGCCGGAGCCTTACCTTGCTTCGAGCTTTGCGGGAAAAGGTGAAGGTCTGTTTCGACGATTTCGGCGCAACTATTAAGCGTCTGCTTTGGGCTTATTCCGTTGAAAAAGCCTGTTCTTCGGCGGCTGTGATGTAGCCTGTCGATAGGGCGTGCCGTGCGCCTGTCATGCCAGGCGGGCGTTTTGGGGTGAAGGGAGGAGCTTTGCGAGCTTTCTGAGGTTCTGGGCGGTGGCTGCGAGGTGGAATTCGTCGCGCGCGCCGCATGGGCCGCGCAATCGGAGCCGTCCTAAACCGAGGATGCGTTTCAGGTGGGCGAACAGCATCTCGACCTTCTTTCGGAGCTTGCAGGAGATCGCGTATTGCGTGGTCTGGGCGATTGCGCGGGCCACGTTGCGAGAGGGCTCATAGATCGAGCGCGTTACTTTGCGCTGCGGCTCCTTGGGGCAGCACCGCGGCTTCAGGGCACAGGCCTCACAGTCTGGCTTGCGGGCCCGGTAGCGCAGGGTGCCGTCCTTATTGGCGCCCGATCTGGGCGTCGTGAACGCGCGCCGGTATTGCTTGAGCTCCTTGCCGCCAGGGCAGATGTAGGCGTCGTTCTCGGCATCGTAGGTGAAGTCGGCCCGTTCAAAGGTGCCGTTCTTGCGTCCGGACTTGTCGATCACCGGGATATGCGCGCCGATCCCGCGCTGCCGGTTCAGCCAATCGAGCATTTCGGCCGTGCCGTAAGCTGTATCGGCGATCAGGCGTTCAGGTATCAGGTCGAAGGTATCGCTCACCCGATCCACCATTGTACGCACGGCACTGACCTCGGCTTGACGGATCGAGCGGGTCGCCTCGACATCGAGGATCACGCCATTGTCGGTGTCGATCAGGTAGTTCGTAGAATAGGCAAAATAGGCGGGGCCACCCCGTGCGCCGGTCCATTGCGAGGCTGGGTCGGAATGCGAGGTGAACATCGGCTTTACCGGGCTGGCTGCGCCGAAGGCTGCATCGTCCAGCGTCGCCAGATACTCCCTGACAGCGCGCGGCGCGTCCTCGGGGGTGATCTTCTCGGGGGCCCAGTCCGCTTGCGGCGACGAGTTCTGCCGGTTGGCATCGGCCTGGATTAGGCTGGCATCCGCCGTAAAGCGCTGACCACTCGCCAACCCTTCCTCGATGCAGCGCGCGACAACCGTCTCAAACAGATGCCGCAAGAGATCGCTATCGCGGAACCGACCGTGCCGGTTCTTTGAGAAGGTCGAATGGTCCGGCACCGGGTCGGTCAGATCGAGGCGGCAGAACCAGCGATAAGCGAGGTTGAGATGCACCTCCTCGCAGAGCCGTCGCTCCGAGCGGATGCCCATCGTGTAACCGACCAGGAGCATCCGGATCATCAGTTCCGGATCAACCGACGGCCTGCCGGTTGAACTGTTGAAAGGGGCCAGGTGCCGCCGGATGCCAGACAGGTCGACGAACCGATCTATCGCCCGAAGCACGTGATCCTGCGGGACATGATCCTCTATCGAGAACTCGTAGAACAGCGCACCCTGCGCTTCCTGCCGCGGTCCCATCATTACCACGCACCTTCGCTTGCCTCGCGGAAAGTGAATCAACACTCAACACCCAAAACAACCCGAGTTTTTCAACAGAATAGGCTGCCTGCCGTCATTCAGACCTGGCGCGGCGAACACCCAGTCGGAGCCCACAGCGGAAGTGTCAAATTTTTTCTGCAAGCGCGCGCAGCACGAAAGCCTGCTGCGCCGCCGCTAAATCGTTGCCGTAGTGCGGAAGAAGAAGCAGCCATCCAGGAAGTTCGCAGCAAACCTGCTGCCATGAACCTACAAAACGCGGATGGGGTGGATGGCGTCTGCTCCCAGCCATCGCGCTTTGCGGCAACGGGTATAAGCTAAAAAAAAAGCGGTGACGCCGATCCTGAATGCTAACTGTGCGTCCACCTAACTGCACGACATCGGAAGGTGGTTTCGCCTGTCGTACCAGCAAAACCCGCTGTCTTGAGACACAGGCGGATAACGGCCTGCGGCGGAAATCCGCGCTAACTTACGTCAGTGCAGAGAGGTCTTTAAGCAGATTAGGTGATCCCTGCCGGCCCAGTTCCTGCCGGTTTTCATTCCCGAGTACCACGGAAGCACGGAGAGCCTGCCGGACCCTCTGTAGGTCCGTCTGCTATTTGCGCGTCTGTTTCTCGGAACGTCCAGGAAAGGACAACCGAATGACACCCGAAACCAATAAACCCTCCCTGACGATGACCTCAGTCAAGGCCGCCTGCGACAAGGCGCCTGCTGGTCCTAAAAAGGATGCCGCCCTGAAGCATTACCGGGCCGCTGAAAAGGCCCAGACGGCCAAGAAACATACTGATATGATCAAGGAACTCGGCGCAGCGAAGCATGCGCTCGGGTAACACTTGGCATTGGACAAATGTGGCGGGCCGTTCGGTGTAGCGCGGCCCATTACACTTCAGGGACGGTCTTGCCGGATCGAGATGGGCGAGGTCGAACACCGCCAATGCGAACAGGCGGTCACAATTGCAAATGTCACTTTGCCGGCGCGAAATGTGACAAGCCCGCATTCGCGCAGCTGCCGAAAGGCACGGTTCAAGTGAAGGCGACAATCCTTGCACCAGTGAATACTGTTGCCCAGCGGCTTCGCACTGGGCGGAACCTGTCTGCCACCCAAATACTGAAACTATGGGCCGTTCCGCTGCTCTGGCAGATATTAGCGGCGGCGGCCCGGCGGGCGCACCGACTGCACCAGAGTTTGCCAAGTACTCGACCCCTTGCAACGCCGGCATATGCGCTCCCCGAAACCTTCACTCCAGAATGGCGCGCGGCAGCGAAGACAAAGGCGCTCTTGCGGCACATCCTTGAGAGCACGCAGGGGCAGCTCGTCCTGATCGATGAGATCGGTCATTGGCCTTCCTCCTCTTCTTCGATCAGCCGCGCAAGATCGCCAAGAGCGCACTCTATGAGCCGCTGCCGCCTGGCATCCCGAGCGTCGGCGGTTTCGGAATACCGCCGGATCAGATACTGCGCCTTGACCGCTGCCTCATGCCAGTTAGAGGCCGGTTCGGCGAGAAGCTGCACTTCAAGTTCTTCCTGCCGCAGGCGGAGTTTTCTCTGATCGGCTTCGAAATCCTTAAGGGCATGCCGCCGGATATCGGTCGCAATCTGGCCTTCGGCGCTTCGCCTTGCGTCTAAATCCACCGGTTTTTCCGTCATCTCCTTGTCCTCCGATACATCAGCGTTCGGCCGCGGCCGTCAGGCCGGGGGCGGGAGGAGGCGTGCTCCCAGCCGGCTCTCCGGCCTCCATTCCTCTCAGAAACCTGAAAAGTTCGCTGTCCGTTGTCAGAACTAGCGTCGTTCCCCCTGAAATCATGTCCTTGTAGGCCTGCATTGTCCGGGTGAACGCATAGAATTCGGCTGCTCGGGCGTCGATGTTGTAGGCACCTGCGTAGATCGCAGCCGCCGAGGCATCAGCTATGCCGCGGATTTCCTCGACGGCGCGATAAGCTTCGGACTGTATCTTGTTCAGGTCGCGAACCCGGTTGCCGCGGATCCGCGCGGCTTCGCCATTGCCTTCCGAGAGGAAGCGTTCAGCGATCTGGCGGCGCTCGGAGATCATGCGGTCGTAGATCTTCGGACGCACACTCTCGTTGTAATTGATCCGCTTGAAGCGGATGTCGAGGAGTTCGATTCCAAAAACGCGAACCTTTTCCGAGGCGGCTGCGAATATCTCCTGTTCCACAAGGGCGCGCCCCTTCTGGATGGGAACCAGGGAGCCTATGTCCTGTGCGCGTTCCTCATCGGTCAGCAGCGTGTCCCGTAGCGGGATCCGCCCTTTCGTCGTCCGGATGATCTCAATCAGCTCATGTTTGGCGACGGCATTACGGGTTTCGCTGCCGAGAATGTCGTCAAGACGGGATTGCGCGCTGCGCTCATCGCGCAGCCGCAGAAAATATTGCAACGGGTCGGTGATTTTCCAGCGGGCGAACAGATCGACGGATATGTAGAGCTTGTCCTTGGTGGGCATGTCGGAAGGATTGCCATCCCACTCGAGAACCCGGCGGTCGATCCGGTTGACTTCCTGTACGAAGGGCAGCTTCAGCTTCAAACCGGCCGTTGTTACCGGTTCTCCCACGGGTTTGCCAAATTGGGTGATAATGGCCTGTTCGACTTCGCCAACTGTGTAGACGGCGTCGGAGGCGATCACGCCGGCAGCAACCGCAATCCCTGCGAAGAGCCCCAATCTGATGTTCATGGCTGATCCTCCTGCGGCCGATCGAGGTTCAGAAGCGGGAGGATGCTCGCCGTCGATCCTTCGACAATGATTTTTGACCGGATGCCGGGCAGAACCTCCTGGAGGGTTTCTAAGTAAATCCGCCGCCTCGTGACCTCAGGTGCCTTAACGTATTCGGCCAAAAGCGCGGTGAACCGCGCGGCGTCGCCCTCCGCTTCGTTAATGCGTTTCAGGCGGTAGCCGTCAGCCTCGCGGATCCGCTGATCCTTCTCGCCTTCGGCCAGCGGGATGACCTTATTGTATTCTCGGCGCGCCTCGTTGATCAGGCGCTCCTTTTCCTGCTGTGCCTGGTTGACCTCATTGAATGACGCCTGAACGGGTCCCGGCGGGTTGATGTTTTTGAGCTGCACCTGGTCGATGCTGATACCCATGGCGTATTTCGTGGTCAGAGCCTGCATTTTGAGAAGCGCCTCGCTCTCGATCTCCTGCCGGCCGATGGTGATGACCTCGTCAACCGTGCGGTCGCCAACGACCTCGCGCATCACGGATTCAGAGACGTAGCGCAAGGTCGCACTTGGTTCCCGCACCTCGAACAGGAATTTCAAGGGGTCAGAGATCCGGTACTGCACCACCCATTCCACAAGCGCGGCGTTCAGGTCCCCTGTGACCATTTCGGTTTCACGCCTGCCTTCTGACGGGCTCTGGAAGGGATCACTCCTGCCCGGAGTCGTGAACCCGAATTCCTGCTTCAGCTGCCGTTTCACCGGCACCAGTGTGGCAATGTCGATGCCAAGCGGGAATTTGAAATGCAGGCCCGGCGGAACCTCAGCAGTGTATTTGCCAAAACGCTGGACAACTGCGACCGAGTCGCTCGGGACAGTGTAATAGGAAGACCAGGCTGCAACCGCCGCCAAGACTATCGCTCCTGCAACCAGAACTTTCTTCAGAGGCGGCCGCCCATCAGGGATCAACCCGCCCAGACGGTCGCGGCCTTGACGAAGAAGTTCGTCAATCTCGGGCGGATTGCGCTTCTGTTTGCTTTGCCATGGCCCACGGTCTTCCGGGCCGCCGTTCTGGTCGGGCATATTGTTTCCTCTCTTGCTCGCACGGACCGGCACCCGGCGCAGGCCTTGGGGGTCGCGGGGGCATCCACGCGTCTTATTCCCCCTGTGTTGGCATTCCTTCATTCTCCGCGGCCTGTATCGGATAATTTTCCTTTGTCGATTTAGCTGGCGGAGCCGCATTCGGCGCCTTTTTGTCCGTCCGGGATGCGTGCCCGCCTGCGTAGAGATGCCGAAGCTGCATCTCGGAAACGCCGTCGGCCTCCATCACCAGCCGGACCATCGGGTCTGCCAGCATTTCTTCCAGGAAAATTTCGGCCAGATCTTTTCCGGTAAGCTTGTCCGTTGCCAGGGCGTCATCGAGGTCGGTCAGTGAAACGGTCAAGATTCTCGCCAGCCCGGGGTGGGATGCCCGAGAATGCAGCTTCACCGCTACAGATGCTTTCCAGGCTTCCGGGCGCAGCTTGTCGGGCGGCGAACACAGTTCTGTTTCAATGTGGTACTCTCCTGCCGGAAGCGTCTCGTCGAAGCCAGGCACATTGAAGGGCCGGGCGAATACCGCAATGGACTTTCTGACTAGCGCGTTCATGGGAGAAGTCCTCTCATCGAAGCGACAAGCGGGCCAAGGCTGCAGCTGCCAGCGCATTGCCCTTGTCGTGGTAGTCCCCGTGGAATACACCGTCCACCTTGACCTCCCAGATCCCATTCCTTTCCCGGACACGGACGCGCTCCGCTTCCGCGGTGGGACGATAGAGCTGCCCCGAATTTTTCTTCTCTTCCGGTTGGTGCAATGGCTTCACGAGTACCGTAGAGCTTGCGGCCTTTGGCAATTGCGTTTCGCCAAGGACCATCACGGCGCGAATGAACTCCTCCGCGTAATCATCCGAGTTTCGGTGGTCATGCTCGTGCCGCACCATGGCCATCGGCTCAACAAAGCGCTTCTTCAGGTGCTCAAGGAAACGCGGTTCTGTGTGGGACATGTAAGCAATGAGCGACTGAAGAATCCGTTCATGGGCCAGCATGCGTCTTTCAAGATCTGTTGCTTCAGGCAGAGATGGTGACATGGCACTGTTCATCCTTCATTGATCGTGTTTTCCGGGCGCTCCGGCGACTTGTTGACGTCAAGGGCCGCAAGACAGGCCTGCGCAATGTCGCGGTCCGGGGTCTCGGCTCCCGGGACCGTCGCCCAGCCGGCATCCATGAGGGCATCTCGCTGTCGGTAAGTAGAAACCGCCCTGATCGCCGCCAGCTTAGTGGCCCGTTCCGGATCGGTTCGGGCCATGTCCAGGCAGACAGGCACCAAAGCCGTGACGACATGGTCGCGGGCCATGGCCACGGACCTGTTATTCGAGGTTCCGCCGGTTACCCAGCCACCCCAAGTAAATCCACAGATACTAACAAGTACCGCGCCGGTCACGGCACCGTAGAGACCGGGTTTAAGCCATTCGGAAGTGCTCATTGTGCGTCCTCCAGCGGGAAAGCGCCGCCTCGCTATCTTCAGGTGTCAAGTTGAATGCCGTGGCCAAGCGCCGCTTCCAGGTCGGCCCAGGTAACTGGCCGCAACTCTGTCCTTGCCGTGTATGGTCAGGTAAATCGCCGATCTGCGGTAAGCCGTGAAACTCAGCGTCTCGATAAGTTCTTCCTCGACCAGTACTTCGTATTCGCCGGCAGGCAGCTCGTCCGAATATCCGGATAAGGTAAACGGCCGCGGGAAGGTCACCGTGGATCTGGTTGAGCGCAGGGCCATCACCGGTCTCCGCGATGTCTACATGCCTCCCGCACTGCATGGGCTGCAGCATCCCGGTTGGAGAGAGGCTGCCTAGCTTGGCGGTCATCTTAAATTTATCCCAGAACCAGGCGATGCGTGCTGACCCATGTTAGCGCCAGCAAGACCCGGGCCGTGCGGGCGAACCTGGACTGCCCTGCTGCTTGACTTCAAAGGTCTGGACGCCGGCTGATCTGCGTCAGCGCGTGCTCCAGGCGATGCGGGTATGATCAAAGCGATCCGAAGCATTTTGACCTAGCCAGGGGCAGACCCGGTCAGCCGGAACCTTCGGTTCCAAGCTCCGGAAACATTGAAATGGAGGAAACGGTGATGCCCGCCGCTGGCAATCATTACCCGCACAACCCTGAGTTTGACCGGTTTTTGCAAGCCGTCGTTGGCGAGGACCGGAATGGCAATGCTGTTACGGTTCTTTCGGCCCTTGCGAGGCTCGATCTCGAACCTTGGGAGGAGGCGGCCGCGCTTGCCGCTCTGGAAAAGGAGGCCGCTGGTTCGCGACTGGAGATGCTGCTGTCGCAATTCCGTGACGTACCCGCACTCAAGCGGGATTTCGGATCGGTCGCGCGGAAGCTGACCCGCCTTCTTCCCACACGCCGCAAGCGCTTGACAACCGTTTCTGGTGGCACAGAGAACGGGCCGGCAAATTTGTCTGGATTGATCTGGGCGGTGCTGACTGTCCTCTTTCTGATCATGCAGTTAATACTCGCAGGCGCTCCGGGGACGGGCCAATGACCTTGGGCAAAGCACAGGACGGCGACCGCAGGCAGGGTGGCCTGCCCGGTCGGGACAACGCGATCCTCTGGGATCTGGAGGAGCGGTGCTGGACCAGCGGTGCGGACAGCGCTCGCACCATGACTGCAAAAGATGCAGTGATGATACTTCCCTATCCGCCGGGCATCCTTCAGGGCGGGCAGATCTTGGAGCATGTGACGCAGAACACGGGCTGGCGAACCGTGGAAATGAAAGACCGCAGCCAAATCAGGCGAGGGGCCGTTGCGGTGCTCGCTTACCGCGCATTCGCCGAGAAGTCAGGCTCACCAATCTATGAGGCGCTCTGCGCATCCACATATCTGCTGGACAACGGCCGGTGGCTGCGGCTGTCACACCAGCAAACTCCCACTGCCTGACGCCATCGGGATGAATCCTCCTCTTGGGGCGGAACCTGTATCGCACTTATTGACATGTGAACCGGCCGGCGAGCTTCTTGTTCAAAGCGCACCGGCCAGAAGGCGCGAACCCCGCCCCAAGCTAACCTGCGTCAGTACTGCGAAGCGGAGAAGATGGGTATATGGCTTCGTGCCTGCCGAATCTCCGGCAGCACTCATTTCCGACCAGCAGAGAAACGCGGGAAGCGTACAGTTCCTCAATCGGACTGCATTGCCCTGCGCTTCTTAGTCCCGGAATGTCCAGGAAAGGACAATCTTATGACACCCGAACAAACCAATGCCGCCGAGAAGATGACCTCGGTCAAGGCAGCCTGTGAGAAAGCGCCTGCCGGTCCCAGAAAGGACCGGGCGCTGAAACACTATCAGGCTGCCGAGAAAGCGCACGAGGCAAATAACTACGCCGAAACGAACAAGGAACTCGACGCGGCTAAAAAAGCGATTTCCTGACATTTCTCGTCTTAAAAAAGATCGGGCCGCCTCAAGATATTCGGATGACGGCCTCCTTCATTTCAAGAGCGGACCCGTCTGGTCCAGATACGCCGGATCGAACTCCGAAAGCTCCACCAGTCCGTCATAGTCGTCGAACGTCACACGGCCGTCCCGAAAGGTAAGCAGGCCGCTTTCGCGAAGCTGCCGCAAAACACGGTTCACATGGACGGCGCTTAAGCCGAGTGAATCGGCAAGATGATACTGTGTCAAAGGGCAGGCGTACCCTTTCTTGCTCCCCATTCCGACCAGCTTCAGCCTTGCCCCCAGTTCCAGAAGGAAATGCGCCATGCGCGCATCCGCGGCGCGCCGGCCAACCCCAACGAGGTGCTCGACAACCATGGCTTCGTCCCGTGATGCTGCCCAGAAAATAGCTGCCGCCAGGCGAGGCGTTTTCTCGAATGCTTCCAGAAGGTCGCCCGCGAGAACCTCCGCCGCCTCAATGTCCGTGACCGGCTCGAAACTGTGATCGGAGGTGCGCAGCAGCACGCTGCGTAATCCAAGGAAATCCCCTGGTATCTGGAAGTCCACGATCTGGCGGGTTCCGTCCGGCTGAAGCTTGTAGGAACACACCCAGCCGGCGGCCAGAATGTAAGCGGCCTGATCCGACTGCCCCTGATGCACGAGATCACACCCCGCCGTGAAGGACCGGCGGCGCAGATGCAGACGCTTCAAAACGCCCAATTCATCATCAGACAAGGCGACGAAGACTTGCAACTTACGTGTAAGCGGGCTTTCTAAGATATCCGTCATCGGGGCCTCGCAGGCCGGAAAAAAAATCTCCAGACGCAATCGCGCGGAGACTGCTTTCGGTTAGCCCAGCATACCCTTTTTTCTGCGAAGATGCTTGGGATAAGCGAGGCCGTCCGGCCGCGCGATGTATTGCCGTTGCCCGAAAGGAAGCCATAAAATGCGTAGCGAGAAGGACTTCTCGGGAATGGCTGCCCTCTCAATCTGCGAGTCGATGCTGCTGGCGTTGAACGATCACAAGCTCCTGCCCGAACGCGAGATCGTGGGCATCCTGCGCGATGCTGCAAAGACGCATGAAAACGCAGCTCTTGCAGATGGCGAGATAGAGGCGCATCGGGCCGTGGCGGTTCTCATCAACCGGATCATTACTGGTGGTAACTCCGTTCGGAGGCCGCCGGGATGACATACTCAATCGTAGCGGGTTAGACATCGCCTATGCCGCTCTCGTCCAACTCGTACGATGCACGGGGCCAACAGCCCGGTCAGCAGGACATGCCGGGCGGCACGGGCCGACAAGACGGCAGCGTCCAACCTGACATGCAGGATACCGGTTCTGCCTCGACCGCGCGGCAAGCGCGGGTCCAGCCAGGACACTTGCCCGTCACCGGCAGGGCACCCGGCGCGGGATACCCCTCCGGTGTAGCCGGTCCGGGGCTGGAAGAGGCCCGGCTGACCGCGTCAGACTGGACACGAACCCTGGTGAAATACCGGCAGCCAATCCCCTCCCGCAGCATTTTCGAACTGGCGGTCACGCTTGTGCCTTTCGTGGCAATATGGGCGGTTGCCTGGTGGCTGCTCTCAATCAGCATTGCTTTGGCTTTACCCCTTGCGCTGGCGAATGCAGCCTTCCTGCTCCGGCTGTTTATAATCCAGCACGACTGCGGGCATAGTTCCCTGTTCCGCGACCGGCGGCTGTGCGATTGGATCGGCCGCGTCATCGGCGTCATCACGCTGACGCCCTATGACGTCTGGCGCAAGACCCACGCGATCCACCATGCCACGACCGGAAACCTGGACCGCCGGGGCGTTGGAGACATACCGCTGCTGACGGTCAGAGAATACCGCCAAAAGGGATGGCCCGGCAGAGCGCTTTACCGCCTCCTCCGCCATCCGGTTTTCCTGTTCGGGGTGGTGCCATTTTACACGTTCTTCCTGCACAACCGGCTGCCCGTCCAACTGATGCGGTCCGGCTGGCGCTACTGGCTGAGTGCGATGGCGACAAACGCTGCCATTGGCCTCACTCTGACAGTGATTGTCTTGCTGGGCGGTTGGGAAGTACTGCTGTTCGTCTTCCTGCCGACGATGCTTCTGGCCGCAATAGCCGGCATGTGGTTTTTCTACGTGCAGCATCAGTTCGAGGAAACCAGCTGGCGGCACGAGGAGGACTGGAGCATCCAGGACGCGTCCCTTCACGGCAGTTCGCACTACGCTCTGCCTGGCATCCTGCGCTGGATCACCGGGAACATCGGAGTCCATCATGTGCATCACTTGGCCAGCCGCATCCCCTTTTACCGATTAGGCGACGTAGTCAAGGATCACGACGTCCTGGCACAGACCAGACGCATCACGCTTTGGGAAAGCTTCCGCTGCACGCGGCTTCACCTTTGGGACGAGAAAAGCCGCAGATTGCTGTCGTTTGCAGAGGCCCGGGCGCTTCCCGCCTGAGTCTTGCGTGATATGCAACTGGTCAATGAAATGGCGCCTTGGATACCCCCACAAAACCTGAGGGTATCCTTTGTGGAACGTTGGGCAGGCGGCGTTTCCCCGGCTGTGTCTGATGAAGAAGCTGATCTGGAAGTCCGCCGCATCGTCAGTTTGGCCGGCTCGAAACCCGCACGACGGTGCAGCATTCAATGACCGCCCTGGTGAAATCTGTTGCCTTGCCGAAATGCTGCTGCTGGTGCCAACATAGTTTTTGGTTTTCTGCACGTGCATCCACAGCATGCGCAAAAGTCCGGTTGGTCCGGCATTGCCGCCGTTTGAACCTTGAGTTTGCAAAGGTCGCTTTTCTGCGCGTTCCTGCCGTCCAACATAAGCGCAGCGACTCCCCCTACTGCCATAACCTCCAGGCTGAGAATTCCCAGCAGACCTTTCGCCGATGTCAAAAATCAAATCTCTGGTCTTGGGTGCCGCGTTGCAAGATCCCGGAAATGACAGGATCCTCCGGTAAATCCAGCTGCCTGCGGCATACCGCGACCGCCTCAGCGTCCCGGGCAATTTCCATTCGGCGCTCGTGCAATGCGTCCTCAATGATCTCTGCGATGATCTTCAGAAGGATTTCGAGCAGCGACATGGCTGGTTCAAGCCTAGTATGCATCTCCAGGGGCAGCGGACGTTCCGCAGCATCGCGCGGTCCATGCACCAGCTTGCCCCCACCGCCTTTTTTAATGGGCACCCATCGCAGCTGGTCTCTGCGGATCAATTCCAATCCCAAATTTAGTGCCTTAGCCTGTGCCCAAGCAACCGCAGCTTCCTCTTCCCGGGCACAAAGTGCTGCTTCCCGTTCGGCCAGTTTTTCTTCCTGCTGCGCAGCCCGTTCGGCCTTTTCTTTCAAGGACCCTTCCCTCGCCTCAACCTCCCTTTCCCTTCTCGAGACCATTTCTTCTCTGGCCGTGACCTCTGCCTCCTTCTTCTTCAAAGAATTTTCTTCCGCCGCGACGCGGCGTGCCTGCGCTTCCAGCGCCTGCTCCCTTTCCTCTAGCTGGGTCTCGAACCGAAGGTTCGCCAGCTGCTCTTCCGCGCGGGCTTTGGCACCGGTCTTGCGCGCGGCGTACTGCCTGGTGGTCAGGCGCTCGTGGCCAGGCCCTTTGCGAAGAAGCCCGCAAGGCCGGCCGACCGCTTCGTAGTAGCAGTCCTGGAAAGCTTTCATCGCCGCCGTGAAAGCAGCCTTCTCCGGGTTATTCCCAGATCTTTTCTTCCGGGCGGCATGCAGATGGCGCCCGTTCTCTACCGACCATTCTTCGAGCTTTCTGGCATTGGCGGCCTCGACCCCGGCGCAAGCGGCCCTCCATTCGGCCAATGCCCTTTCGTGTTTTGCCATATTCTTTTTCTGGGTGACCCGGTTCTTGCTTAGGCGCGGCTTTTTTGGCTTC
Organism: Cribrihabitans pelagius; assembly: GCF_048820915.1. Lineage (NCBI taxonomy): Bacteria > Pseudomonadati > Pseudomonadota > Alphaproteobacteria > Rhodobacterales > Paracoccaceae > Cribrihabitans > Cribrihabitans pelagius. Next base: position 132,522 of record NZ_JBMERR010000014.1, read on the forward strand.
TTGGGTTTCGGCAGCAATTCCGGTTTCGGCAATGACGAAAGCGTCTGCGGCTTGTCATGCGCGGCCCGGTATTCCGCAGCCGCCGCTTTACCCACGTGCAGCTTGTTCGCATCCAACCGCGGATCGCCCGCATTCAGTGCGAGGATGTGCATGTGAACATGCGCCTCATCCAGGTGAATGACCCCAGCGAAGGCGACGCCTTCCGGCATCCGCTTCCGGAAATCCCGCACAGCCAAGTCCGCCCACCGGGCGATCTCCTTCTGGTGCCTTGCCCGATCCGCCAGGAAATCCTTGGACGCCATGGGGTGTGAATGGATCTCAGTGTACAATGTCGGCGCATCGGACCGCAGGCTGCGGCTGTAAGTTTTTCCGGATTTCGCGGTCACGGTTTCCCGGATTTCGCTGCATCGCCGATCGTGCAGCGCCTGAAGATCACTGACGGCCATCGCCCCTCGGCTCAGAACCGGCAGTGGCGCGCGCGGGTTTTCGACATGCATGGAGAAGTCTGGGTTGCGCTGCGCTTCCTCAAACACCTGACGCGCACAGTTCCACTGATCTTTGGTTCCCTTCAACTTCTTCGGCTTGCGAGAATAAGTTTCGATATGGACGAATTGGTATGCCATTTCGCGGTACTCCTTTTTTCATTGAGTACGCGACCTCGGCGAAAACGCAAAAGCGGATCCGACCGATAACACCCTGTAAATTATTGGGTTTCTGTTGCCATATTGTTTTTCTGTGACTTGGGGCAGCACAGGATGATGCGCCGCACGCGCGCAAATGCTCCCCATAGGGACAGACTATAGGTAGCTGAAGCTACCTCGTCTGCCCCTCACGCCGGGGAGGCGCTTCAGCAGCCCTGCGGGTGCTTGCGCGGCCGGTTCCCGGCCTTGCATCAGAGTTGAGCTCGATTGTCTTTATGGGTGAGTGCAGAACTTTTGGCACACGCGCATCGACTTTCTTCGATCGCTCCGTGATTGCCTAACAGTAGAGCTGCCAACCGAGTTCTGTTCCTCCCGGCAACCTGCAATGGCATATTGATTTTCAATAATCTGGTGGTGAAGGAGATTGTTCGGCGGCCTTGGTAAAGCGCGTCCTGTTCGCTTATACGGTGAACACTAGGCCGGATCTTCGCCACTGGACCTGGCGCTTGCATCCAATCCTATTTCGATCAAACGGCGGATGGCCTCGTTCTCAGACTGCAGTCTATGAGCGAAGCGAAAGTCTGTGATGCGACTTGCCTGCTCTTCAGTCAGATTAACGAGCTTTTTGATCGGGTATACGGTTTGCTTTGCCATAAACTTCCAATAAGCGATATGCGGTATATTGACAACTCCTCGATATAACGCATATGCTCTATATGCGGACGGTAGAGGTGTCGTTACCACCTCTCCGCCCTAATCACACTGATCTCGGTTGAGGAGACCAACATGACTACCGCACGAGTTACCACGCGCGTGAGCGCGGCGAAAGACCTGCATCCTGCATTAAACGCCCCGGTTGCTGACAAGGGGCCCACCCCGATTTCCCGCACATTCACCATGCTCATCGAAGCTATGGATGAGGCCATCGAACTGGAGCGCGACCTGTCGCACAGTATGAGTTGGGATCCTGCGAGCAGCGGCTTCGCGGAGGCGGCGGAGAACCAGTGGCAGGACTGCCTGCAATTGGCTTCCGATGTTTTTTCCGCCCCAACTTCTTCCGCCGAAGATCAGCCGCTGCAGCGCATGAGCATGCTGCTGCACTTTCTAATCGAATCCGGAAGCCCGGACGAGGCCCTGCGTCTTCAGCATCTGATGTATGAGCATCGTGATCTTTTCAGCACGGCAGATCCCGGTGCCCGCAAAGCGCTGAACCGCGCAGCCCGGCACGTTGATGCCATCGTTCAGATGGCCACGGCAGCCCAGGACTTCGCGCCGGACTGATCCCGCCCCTATTCCCTGACAATACCTGACCTGGCCACGCAGCGGGGTTCTCCGCCTGCGCCCGGCCGCGTCCCATCCGTTTCCAGAATTTCTCCGGCAGGCGCTGCGCGCGCCCGCCGTCCCCTATCCCTTTGCCTGACTGGAGCTTTTCATGACCCAATCCGCAACTCAGACGTTTCCGCTCACCACCCATACCCACTGGCGCGACGCTGCCGCAAGCAAAGGCTTCGACATCCTGCAGCGCATCCGGGACCGCTACCACCTGCTGCTGCGCTGCCGGACCTGCGGGGCAACGCACATGAGCAAGGTTTTCGTGCTGATGAACAACCAGCCGCTCTGCCCGCATTGCGTCGAGGCGCGCTGGCAGGCCGACGCCAAGGCCGCCGGGCTGCAATGGGCCGGCCGCGATCCCGAGAGCCGTCACCATGGTTTCTACATCGCAGACTGCGGCCACCGCCTCCGGCGGCAGCTTGAACTAATCAAGCGCGCGGCCGCGGGGATCTGCGACGTGCGCTGTGAGACCTGCCACAGCCGAAAGGAACAAGAGGAAGCCGCAGCCCAGGGCTGGGACCTGACCGGGCCCGACTCGGAAGGCGATCCGAACTATCGTCTCTATCGGCATCTATCCTGCGGCCATGTCCAGCGTATCGCCAGAGCCAACATGCAGACCGGAAGGTTTGGCTGCGGCAAGTGCGGTGACGACTGGCCCGCCGCGCCAAGCCATCTCTACGCCATGCAGTTCAAGCTTGCCAACGGGACCTGCCTGGTCAAACTCGGGTTTTCCCGGAACCCGGACTCCCGGCTGCGCCACCAGTTACTGAGACACCGCGCCCTGGACGCGCAGATCCTGAAGACTGTCCCGATGGCGACCGGGCAGCTTGCCTTGCAGACAGAGAAGCGGCTGCATGCCAGGCTCAAGGCCACCTTCCCGGACAGTATCGCGCCGCCCGATCTTTATGCCGGATCCATCAATGTCAGGAGCGAGATCTATTTCGCGGATGTGACCCGGGAGATCCTCCGGATGCTGGACGAGATCGCCACTGACAGCGCCGCCTGACACTCCTCCATCCACCCTCTCAGCGCCGCCCCAGCCAACCCGGAGTCCGGGGAGGGCGGCGCCCCCTTGCCTGCTTTTTACCCGGAGACAACCGATGCCACAGTTCTCATCTCACCCCTCACGTCCGGCCTGGGTCTCGTTTGGCAAACAGGTCCTGCGCCGGATGATCTCGGAGCAAAACAACGCGGGTGGCAAACGTGACGCCGCTTTGCAAGACCACCCCAAATCCAAACTTCTGGACGCGCTCAACGACCTGCCCAAGACACAGCCCCGGGCCAGTGAGGAGCTGGACCAACTCCGGGAAAGCGGAATCGACGGCTGGGCGCTGGACGACAAAGGACGCAGCTGCCCCGCAACCGCCCTGCCCGCTAGCCGAAGCCTCGTCGCGCTGCGGCTTGCAGCAACCTTCACCTCATCCCGGAATGTCATGGACACGGTGCTGGCTCCGGGTTCCGTGACCGTGCTCTCCGGGTTCCGCACCGCGGACGCAGATCAAATCCTGGCAGCCTGCCGATCCGGTTTTCTGCCTGAAGCCTGGAAGGTCACGACCCGCGGAGATGAACAGCCCCGCGGGCAAGCCCTCCGGGTACTTCAAGTTACAACACCAACTGGAGCGTCCCGGACTGGCGATCTCTACCGCCTGGAGCGCAACTTGTGCGAAGCGCTGCAGCAGCCCTGGCCGCTGCTTATTCTGCTGCCCGACGGGGAAAGCCTCCCCGACGGTCTCAATACGGTCTTGCCCGACCCGGTCAAATTGGAGCAGCTCAGCCGCGATATCCTCATCACACAGATGGAGCACAGCCACAGCGCAACCGGAAAGATCGACCGGAAGGCCGTCGAACCGGCCCTCCCGGACGACAGTGTGCTGGCCCGACTGGGTGACCCGGATATCCTTCTGGCGCTGCGCGCTCCGGATGCGCGCAGCGCGGCAGAGCGCCTGGCTGCGGCGATTTCCCGAACCAGGATGCAGGCAAGCGGAGCCGGTGCCCTCACCCTCGAGGCCATCGGCGGCAGCTCTCCTGCGCACCAGGCTGCGGCAGATTTGGTTGCGGACCTCCACAGCTGGCAGCGCGGTGAGCTCAAATGGAGCGCCATGTCCCGCTCGTTGCTTATTTACGGCGAACCTGGGACCGGCAAAACCGTGCTTGCCGGGGCTATCGCCACCTCAGCTGGGGTTCCCCTAATCCAAGGATCGTTTGGCGCCTGGCAGGCCAAGGGTCACCTTGGCGATATGCTTGCCGCCATGCTGACCTGTTTCCGGGATGCCAAGTCCCACAAACCCTGCGTGCTATTCATTGATGAGATCGACAGCTGCGGGTCTCGCGCCGACACCGGCGACCGCAATCAGGCCTACCGCCAACAGGTCATCAACGAGTTCCTGCGCCAGATCGATCTGCTTCACCGCGAAGAAGGCATTCTGCTGATCGGCGCCACCAATTTTCCGGGAAAAATCGACCCGGCCATCCTCCGCCCAGGCCGTTTCGACTTGCATCACGAGATGCCGCTTCCAACCCGGCAGCAGATCCAGGTCATGCTTGAGCAAGCCTTCCCGTACTCCGGGCAAGACCTGGATGCGCTGTCCCGGAACCTGACCGGGCAAACCCCGGCCGTGATCGATGCAAGAATCCGCGACGCCCGCGCCAAGGCGCGGCGCCAGGGGCACAACTTTGACCCAAGATTTCTTGAGCAGATCCTCGGCCAGGAACTAGGATACCGGAAGCAGCTGGATGAACGCATCGCCGTGCATGAATGCGGGCACGTTATCTCCGCGTGGCTCTACGGGGAGGAGATCAAACGTGTCTGCCTCTCTCCCACCGGAGGGCTGACCGAACGCACCGCGCCCCCGAGCGCTGGACTGGAGGCGGATTTCGACCGGCAGATGACGATCCACCTCGCAGGCCGCGCAGCGGAACGGCTCGTGTTCGGGACGATCTCCGCAGGGGCGGGCGGAGGCTCAGCCTCAGATCTCGCGAAAGCAGCGCAGCTATCCTTGGCGATGGACTATGAACTCGGCCTCGGCATTCATGGCAACGCCTGGCTCGGGACGCAGGACTTTGCCCGTTTGACTGCAGAAGAACGCAAGCGCCTGCAGGAAAGGCTCGACTATGCCGAAGACTGCGCCCGCGCCTTGCTGTATCCGCACCGGCACCTGCTCCGGGAAATGGCAATGGTTTTGACGCGTGAACGGGAGTTTGACGCTAGCACCGTAAAGTCCTGGCTGCAGGCCTTGCCCCGCAAGACTGGAACGGATGATGGTCCGGATCGCATCGGGGAGGACGCTGCAAACACAGCAACTGCATTCGGCGCAACTTCCGGATAACTCCCTCCCGGAAATAGTTTGCGCCCCAACGCTGTCCGAAAAGCAACCCTCCCGGCGCCGCCGCGCGGCGCCAGACAAGACCCTGGCCAGACAGGTTATCCACATAAACCCGGCACGGGGCGGCATCTTCCCCGCTTTCAAGGGGCCCGCCGTCCTCCCGCTCCAGATATGATGTAGCCAACACCCGTCGGGTCAGATCCCGGCCAGATCAGCAGCATCAGAAGACCGCCCCGGGCCTGTGTCCGGGAGCGGCGGGAGACCTCGGCCAATGGCGCGGGACCAAAAGAGCTATGTCAATTGCCAGGAGACAGCCTGTCTCTCCGGTACACCTCAGACAAACGGCCAGGCCAACTGTCCGGCCTCGCTTCTGCACATCATAAGGCTCCTCGCCCGCCAGGCTGCTCACGAAGACATCGCGGCACAGAGGAGCCAACAGCCTTCGAAGGAATAAGCCATGAACACAACCCCCGGTCTCCGAGCTGCCATCTACGCCCGATACTCTACAGACAAGCAAAAAGACACATCCGTCGAAGACCAGATCCGGCTGTGCCGCCGCATGTGCGAGCAAAACAGGTGGCAGGTCACGGAGGTTTTCACCGATCACGCGCTCAGCGGAAAAAACACACTTCGTCCGGGATACCAGAGCCTGATCCAGGCAGCGGAAAGCGGCCAGATCGACATCATTGTCGCCGAAAGCCAGAACCGCCTCTCGCGGGACATGGCGGATTCCGCAAACCTGTTGAAGCGCATGAGCTACTTCGGGGTCAGGCTCCACACAGCTGCTGAGAATGAACTGGACGATATGAAGGTCGGCGTCAGCGGACTGGTGTCCACCATGTTTCTTCGGGACCTGGCCCAGAAGACACGCCGCGGTCTGGAAGGACGCATTGCCAGGGGCAAATCCGCTGGCGGGATTGCCTACGGCTATCGGGTGAAGCGCGAGATCCTTGCCGACGGCTCCGTCACTACCGGCGACCGGGAGATCGAACCGGAGGAGGCCGCCGTCATCGCCCGGATCTTCCGGGAGTACGCAGACGGCCTTTCCGCGCGCTCAATCGCTGCCGCGCTGAACGCCGAAGCAGTGCCTGCCCCCCAGAGCGGCAAGGGCACCGGAGCCTGGAACCCCTCGACGATTTCCGGGAACATCAAGCGCGGCACCGGTATCCTGAACAACGAGCTGTATATCGGGCGTCTGGTCTGGAACCGGCTGACCTACGATACCAACCCGGACACCGGCAAACGCTTGTCACGCCTCAACCCGCCCGAAGACTGGAAGATCGAAGAAGTCCCCCAGCTGCGCATCATTGATGACCAACTCTGGCACGCAGTGAAGACGCGCCAGGGAGAGGTGCGGCAGGCAATGAACCCGGCAGGCGTTCTGACCGAACGGCCCCGGCTGGAACGCGCGCGCCGGCCGGCCTACCTTCTGTCCGGCCTCTTGCGCTGCGCATGCTGCGGTGCCAGCTACACGCTGATCAACAAGACCCGCTATGGCTGCGCCGGCGCGCGCAACAAAGGCGCAGCAATCTGCACCAACCGCGCCACCATCGGCCGGGAAGAAGTGGAGGAGCGGGTTCTCTCCGGGCTGAAGCAGCGCCTGCTGGCGCCGGACCTTCTGGAGCAATTCGCCGAGGAATACCGTAAAGCCTTCAATGAAGCCGCTGCCGGAGCCAGCCAAGAGCGCCAGAAGGCGGAAGCCTCCCTGCAGAAGGTGGAGGGAAAGATCGCGTGCATTCTGAAGGCCATTGAAGACGGAATGTACCATGCTTCGATGAAGGCTAAGATGTCGGAACTGGAAGCGGAGAAGGCCCGGTTGGATGCCATCATCAAGGAAAGCCCGGAGCCCCCTGCCCTGCGGCTGCATCCCAGCCTTTCGCAGCGCTACCGCGAGATGGTCGAGGATCTCGCCCGGTCGCTGAACGCGCCGGAGGTGAAGCGGGAGGCCACTGCGTCGCTGAGGGCGCTGATTTCTCAGGTGCGGATGGTTCCGGACGCGGATGCGGCGGGCGGGCATCAACTTGAACTTGTTGGGGAATTGGCGGGGCTGTTGGCATTGGGTCAGCCGGACTCAACAAAGCCCCCGCTGTTTGCAGGGGCTTGGTCGGAAACGGTGGTTGCGGGAGCAGGATTTGAACCTGCGACCTTCAGGTTATGAGCCTGACGAGCTACCTGGCTGCTCCATCCCGCGGCAGGGTTGTTTTGTTTGTCATCGTGTTTTTTTGAGAGATGATTTGGATT
>NZ_JBMERR010000015.1:0-137985 GCF_048820915.1 Cribrihabitans pelagius
TGGGGAAGAAAGGCTCAAGGCGCGCCATCTGCGCGTCAGTTAGCCAGAAAAGATCAGACATGGTCACCGCTCGTTTTCGAGCCGTGAATCATACCGATAGCCGAAAATCAATGGGTCCTGACCCTAGCGGGAGAGCCGGTTCATTTCGGAAATGGCACCGGCCGCAGATGCCGCTGCCACAGCTGCCAATCCTCGCTTTAGAAAAAGAAAACGGCAGCCAAGGACCAAGGCAGAGTACCTGCATGAAGAAATACCATCCGCGCGAATGCAGCAGGCGTTGAAGCATAAAGGGTGGTTGAACGCGCGAGCCACGGGTGGCACCGCAAATGATGATGCATATCAATTTCTCCGTCGCGATTTCGTGGCCGATCCCGCGCTTTGCGACCAGCTTGGGCCGTTCGTCAGGACCTGCCTTAACCTGTCCGGCTTCTGGACCTGTTTCCAGCGCGAAGCAGAGCGCTACGCCGAGCGGCGCGAGATCGTCGGCTAGGCGTTCACACCCCTCGACCGCGCACTGGCTGCGCCAGCCATGCTCCGCCTTGGTCATGGCTCGAAGGCTGGCGAGTTCCGCAACTTGGGCAGCGGCCTCCGTGAACCCAAGCTATGAGGTGCCGTTGTTCACGGCAGCCGGCGCAGCAAAAATCATCAGCCAAGCTGCTGACTTCCAGCGCGCGCCAAGAAATGGCGGGGGGCTTTGGATCGCTGTTGACCATTTGGCGGCAGTGACGATCCCGACTGCCGGAAGCAACCTTCCTCCGCCAGTATTCCAGACAAGCCAGCTGTCAGACGATGGCCGTGCACGCAATAACCCGTGGCTAAACAACCGCTTGCGCACGTTCTCGGGCTCCGGAAAAAATTTCCGGGGGACGTGATTTTCCTATGGACGCCAGTATCCGCGCGCCCTATACACCACCTCGTGTTCCGGCGTAGCTCAGCGGTAGAGCAGTTGACTGTTAATCAATTGGTCGTAGGTTCGATCCCTACCGCCGGAGCCAACTTCCACATAAAAATTTGGAAATAAACGAGAAAGCGCCCCGCTACGGGGCGTGTTTGTCGTTCTGGGCACATTCTCCGTCATTTCCGGTTACACACACCGCTTGCGGGAGCCGGAGCAATGCGGACCGGTGTGGACTTGGTTTGATCCTGAGATGATCCGGACGCCGCCGCCAACAGGCAAGCGTGAACCGCCTGTGCCAATTAAGCGATGCAGCGATCCAGACCTGCCTGCCCTTGAAGGTGTTATTTGGCATGCCATTGCGGCAAACCACCGGGTTCGCGCAGAGCCTGGTGAGGCTGGTCAGTCTGGACTGGGCCGTGCCCGGCTGCAGTCCGCTTTGCCGCTGCCAGAAGACGCTGAACGGGAACCTGCTCTACCGGGGCGGAACCGGTCCGCTGAACCTTCTGATCGGCAGCACAGGCATCAAGGCCACCACCAGCAATGCTGGTGACGCGCCCATTCTCCCGGACCTGCCGGGCCAAATCCCGTCCGGTCAGGACATCGGCAGCGTCACTGCTGACGGGGCCTGCGACACCCGAAAATGCCATGATGCCATTGAAGCGCGCGGCGCTCATGCCGTCATACCCCCGCGCCAGAACGCCAAGCCATGGCAGCCCGCGAGCGCGGGGGCCCCTCTCGGCAGATTTCTTTCAGAATTCGCCTGCCGGCAATGATCGCCCGGAGCGAGGCGATCAATGCTTCGCGATACCTCGGCCGAGCCATCTGGCAACGATGGAGCCGATGCCTCCGCCGGAGCCGCGCCGGAACCACGATGCATTGTGTGAAGCTGTAGGGGCAAAGCCTCATGGCGAGGGACGTCGACCGCCAGGTCGCGGAAGCCCAAGTCCGCGCCGCCGTTCTCAACCGCTGCACCGCTAGCGGCAAACCCGTCACAGAGGCCGTGGGTTAAATCCGTCCGGGGAAAGGGAAACTGCGCCCAAAGCCCGCTTGGCGCAACAATGCCCGCGCAATGTCCTTTCGATTGCCATTGAAGCGGCTGCCACCGGCGGCGGCGCTGGCCTCTGCGCTGGCCGGCGCGGTGAAGGTGCGGGTCCAGAGGCTGATTTTCCATGCTGGCGTCGCTTTCGTCCGCAGCACGGAGACAAGCACGGCACCCAAGCGTCCCGGGCAGCGGAGGCGGCGGCCGCGCCGCGCTGCATGTCCTGCCGCGCGGATCCGGCTCTCAGCTGACAGCGGCGGCAGCCGCCTGCGTCTCTGCCCGCTCCCGCACCGCCATCGGCGCGCTCTATCAGCCGCGCAGGTGCGGGGTGAGCATCTGTTCCGCTTCGCGCCAGGATTGCGCCAGACCGCCCTGCGGCGGCGTGCTGCCCTCCTCGGCGGTTTCGATGTCCAGCATCGCTGCGCGCAGGCCGGTGAGTCCCAGCACCGCGGCAGAGCCCGCCAGCCGGTGCGCTTCCTTGCGCTGGCTGTCGCTGAGCTGCTCTGCCTCCTGCAAGCCGCCGTTGAGGCGGCGCACGTCCTCGCAGAAGGTGATCAGGAAACCGCGGGCGCGGTCGCGGCCCAGCGCGTCGAAGAACTGGTGAATGTCTGACTGCGGCGCCCCGGCATGGTCCGTTGCGACGGGGGCGGCCGGCGCGGGTGCGGGCGGAGGTGCGGCAGCGCTCTTACGGGCGCGGCGGGCCACCAGATCGGCCAGCGCGGCCGGGCTCACAGGTTTGGTCAGCACCTCGGCAAAGCCCGCCTCCAAGATGCGGGCGTGATCTTCGGCGGCGGCATGGGCGGTCAGCGCCACAACCTCGATGCCTTCGGCCAGGTTCCGGGTGCGGATGCGGCCCAGCGCCTCGATGCCGTCGACACCCGGCATGCTGATATCAGTGAGGATCAGGTCGAATTGCGCCTTTTCGGCGGCCTCCACGGCTTCGGCGCCGCCGGGCACCGCGGTCACGCTGTGGCCCTGCCCCGTCAGCATCTGGGCCAGGAGCTCGCGGTTGATGTCATTGTCCTCCGCAATGAGCAAACGGCGGGGGCAACCCGCCTGCTCCGCCTCTTTGGCGGCCACATCCTGCGGCGCGGCCAGAGCGGCATCGGCGGCGGGCATCGGCAGCGTGATGGTGAACTGGCTCCCCTCCCCCACCTCGCTTTCGCAGCGGATTTCACCGCCCATCGCCAGCACCAGGCGGCGGGTGATGGCGAGCCCCAGACCGGTGCCCTCACTGCCGCGGCGGTAGCTGGCATCGAGCATGGTGAAATCCTCGAAGATGCGTTCCAGATCGGCGGCGGGGATGCCCTTGCCGGTGTCGGCAACGTGGAATTCCACCGTGTCACTACCCGGGCGGCGCTCCACATCAACGCTGACGGCGCCCTCGCGGGTGAATTTCAGCGCATTGCCGATCAGGTTCAGCAGCGCCTGCTGCACCGCCCGCGGCTGCCCCGAGACATGCGGCGCGGCGCCAAGGCTGCAATGCAGCGACAGCGCGATTCCGTTGCTTTTGGCGGCGGCCTGCTGGCTTTCCACCAGATCGCCCACCAGGGCGGCAAGATCGAAGACGCGCGGCTCCTCGGTATCGCGGCCGGCCTCCAGCCGGGAGAGTTCCAGCACGTCGTTCACATGGTGCAGCAGCAGCTCGCCAGAAACCCGCATCGCCTGCAGGTAGCGCTCCTGTTCCGGGCTGGGAGCGGTGGATTCCATAAGGTCGATCGCACCCAGCACGCCGGTCAGCGGTGTGCGCATCTCGTGGCTCATCACGGTGAGCAGATTGGCCTTGGCGCGCTCCCCCGCCAGCGCGTCGTCCCGCGCGCGGCGCAGCTCTTCTTCGGCGGCGATCCGGTCGGAAATGTCGCGCAGGAAGCTGATGAAGACGGTGTCACGCTCCGAGCGGCTGATGGCGAGCGACATTTCAACCGGGAAGACCTCCCCCGACTTGCGCCGCGCCTCCAGCCGGATCCGGCCCTTGCCCGCCACCCTTGTCTTGCCGCTGCGGGCAAAGCGGCGCATCCCTTCCAGATGGGCGTCGCGCAAGTGATCGGGCACAATCAGATCCGCCAGAGCCTGGCCCTTGGCTTCGGCGCTGGTGTAGCCGAAAATGGCCTCGGCGGCGCCGTTGAACTCACGGATGCGGCCGTCGGCACCGGCCATCAGCACGGCGTCCAGCGAGGAGGCCACCATCGCCTCCATCCGCTTCGCGGTGCGGGTGCGCGCCGCCGCCAGCCGCCGGCCCGCGCGGTAGAGGCCGCCGAGCGTCAGCGCAGTGAGCGCCAGCGCCAGCACCAGCGCCAGCACCACCCAGCTTAGCCGCGACAAAAGCGCCATCAGCTCCAGGCGCTGGCCATGGCGCAGGTCGCTTTGCAGGACCAAACCCAGCAGCGCCAGCTCGCGCACGTCGCGGCCATTGTCTGCCAGCAGCGTGCGGATCTGCGGCGCCGCGGCCAGAAGCGCCGCATCGCTGCCGTCGATCCAGCCGGTCATGGCGTCGAGGCGCCCTTGCATCCGGTCCAGGAACGCGGCTCCTGGCCCAGTGCCGCGCAGGCCGGCAAACAGCGGGCTGTCGCGGAAAGTGGCGATTCGGCTGTAGAAAATGTCGAACTGGCGCCGGAGCTGCGGCAGCGCGGCCGGCTCTGCAGCCGCCTGGGCGGCCTGCGACAGCTTCAGATGCTCTACTTCGGCCTGCGACAAGCTCCACTGCATGTTGTCCGTCGCCGCGGTGGAGAGATCGTCGAGCCGCTGCACCACCTGGTAGCCGAGGTGCAGCGACTGCGCGACCAGAACTGCCGCTGCCGCAAGCGCCAGGACCAGAACCCAGCCCGGCAGTTCGGGGAAGCGGCGGCCGGTCTCACGCATCGCCAGGTCAGCCTCAGTTGCGCAGCTCGATTCGGTCGAGCTGCCAGATGCTGCGGGAATAGACCTCCTCGGTGCGGAAGGCGGGATTGCTGTCATAGGGGTAGACCACCCAGAGCGGCCCCTTGCCGCGCAGCGGCATTTCCGCGCCGTTGCGCTCGAAAGCGACCATCGGGCCGTCCTCGCCCGGGGCGGGCAGCGGGATTTCCACCGCATAATCGTTGACCGCCTTGGCCAGCACGGTGCTGCCCTCCCCGCCGAGGCGCGCCGCCAGGGCGGCCAGCGGCACACCGGTGAAGCGCTGCGGCCCGGTGGTCCAGATCGTTTCGGTCTCAAACGTGACGGTGTCCATCGCGCGCAAGTCTTCAAGGCTCAGCTGTTGCGCCGCGCTGCTGCCCTCCACCCGCAAGGTCAGCACCGGGCCGCCGCCGGCGGCGGCCGCGGTAGCCAGGGCGGTGAAGGCAATCGCGGCGGCGGCCGCAAACCGTGTGATCCAAGCTTTCATGTGCACGTCCTTTTCTGAGGCAGCCGGCCCGCCCGGCTGTGTTGCTTCTGAAGTGGTCTTCGCATTGCGGTCTTCGGGTTGGAATCTTCGTCTTGGGTTCTTGCTGCTTGCCAAGCTGCCACAGGTGCCGCGGCGAGGCACAGGATAAGGCGTATACCGGCCTAGCCTTCCGTATAGGCCAGACCGGGCGCCGCCGATCATAGAGCAAGCTTCCTAACGCGGGCTTACCGGCGGCCTGCGCCGCTCCGCCGTTAAGTTGACCGTTTGGCAACCTTTCCGTGTCACGCTGGCCCAGGACAGCCACAACAGGTCTGAGAAGTGATGCGCATTTTGCTGGCAGATGACCATGACTTGGTCCGGGAAACCATCTCCGCCTATCTGAAATCCGAAGGCGGTGCCGAAGTGAGCCTGGCGGTGGACCTGGCCGGGGCACTTACGCAGATCGGCGAAGAAGGCCCTTTCGACCTGGTTCTGCTCGACTACAACATGCCTGGGATGATGGGGCTCGACGGGCTCGGCAAAGCACTGCAGGCCAATGGCGGCAAGGGGGTTGCGATCCTGTCGGGCAGCGCTCCGACCCGCACCGCACAGGAGGCGCTGGACAGCGGCGCCGTCGGCTTCCTGCCCAAGACGATGGGGGCGCAATCGCTGCTGAACGCAGTGCGCTTCATGAGCGCAGGAGAGATCTACGTGCCGGTGAACCTGATGCGGGAGGAAGCCGCCGCACCGGCGCATCCGCTGGCAGAACGTCTCAGCCCGCGGGAGCTGGAGGTGCTGAACGGGCTGTGCCGGGGTTTGTCGAACAAGGAGATCGCGCGGGAGCTGGAGTTGCAGGAGGTCACCATAAAACTGCATGTGCGCACGCTCTGCCGCAAACTGGAGGCCAAGAACCGCACCCAGGCGGCGCTGACCGCGAAGGAAGCCGGGCTGTTCTGACCTGGCGCCCCGGCTGGCAACGCCGCTTGCACCGGCCAGCGGAGCGCAGCGGCGGCCCGCGGCGGGCGCAATTCGGCGAAACGCCTCCCCCGGAAGTCCCCTCAGCGTCCGCGGGGCAAAAGCGGGCGGCAGTTCGGCATTGACCGTGCCAATGGCGCGCCGCGTGACTGCGGGAATTCAGCACAAGTCCGGCACAGCCCTCCTCTGCCCGTCAGCAGGGGCGCGGCCGGCTTGGGACCGGTTGCGAGGCCAGAGACGGAAGCGGGACAATGGCGGCGCTTTCTTCCGGCCAGGCGGGCAGCGGCTTCGCGGCAGACAGTTGGCGCGGGCAGGCTTCGACCAGGACCGCGTGCAAGGGCGCCCGGGTTGGGTTTTCAATCACCAGGCCGCCGCCTGCCGGCACCACCGCGCTCTGATCCTCCCAGAGAAGGCGGCTGCGGCCGCGGCTGCAGAGGAGCGCGCAGCCCTGCAGCACAGCCAGGTGGCCGGGCACCGCCCCAGGGGGCAGCTGCAGCCGCGCGCCGGGCTGCAGCTCCAGCCGCTCCACCCGGACCGCACGCTCCGGTGCGCCGGCGCCGGACGGCGGCGATTCCGGCACCGTTTGGAGGCCGCTGCCAAGTCGGGCCCCCTGCCCGTCCCCTGCGACAAGGGAGCGCGAAGGCGGGCAGCCCGCGCCGCCAAGCGTGCCGGTGCCGGACCATTGCCCCGCAGCCTGCGGCACATCCCCGGCGCTTTCAGGCACTGCCGGAGCGCCAGGGTGAGAAGCAACCGCGTCCGGAAAGCCCGGGGCAGCCAGAGGCATCCTGATCACATCGCAGGAGACGCCGGGCAGCGCTGCGGAGGGCTTGGCAGACGGGGCGCGGCGGTCGGCTTCCCACTGCGCATAGATATCCGGCGCAGGCCCGCTGGCAAGCGCCACCAGCGATCCCGCGCGGCTGGCGACCGCCTCTTCGAAACTGGCGGACCGCGCCCGCTGCCAGCCCGCGGCGTCCAGCTGCACGGCGCCGCGGGAGCCGCGCGCGCCGGCCAGCGCCGCCTTGGCCGCCTGAAGGATGCGCGGCGCGCAGCGCTTGAGGGCCGCCAGCAGCGTGCCCGCACGCAAGAGATAAACGCCGGTATTGTGCAGCGCGCCAGGTCCGGCCTCGGTCAGTTTGCAGCCCGCGGGCAGCAGCACCGCAGGCTGCGGGCTGCGGCCGGGGCGCGGGCTGCGGCAGTCCAGCAGGCCAAATCCCAGCGCCGCGCTGCCGGGCGCCGCGCCAAGCGCCACGATGCGCCCTTGGGCAGCATCCGGCAGAGCCCCCAGAAGCAGCCGGTCCAGCGCAACGGCATCTGCTAAATGATGGCTGGCCGGGACAATCAGCAGCAGCGCCTCAGGCCGGTGCTGAAAGTGCAGCGCCGCAACCGCGGCCGCGGCGGCGGGTTTGCTGCCCCCGGGCTCCAGCAGAAGCCCGGGCCCGGGGCTTGCGGCGCCTTGGACGGCGGCGGCCTGCGCGGTGGCGGCAAGCCGGCAGCCTGTCCCGGTAATCACGAGGGGGGCCGCACAGCGGGTTCCGGAAAGTGCGCGCAGCACCGCCTGAAAGCGGCTCTCGAGTCCCGGTCCGGCGCTGAAATGTGCAGGCAGGCCATCGGCTTGCGTGGCATTCTCACCGGCACTCCCACTTGCCAGAACGATCGGGTAAATCATCGTGAACCTCCTTCACCACACTGTTTTTCCGAATGTCAGAATAGGTGGAGGCTGCCCTCCGGTCTGCTATCCGGGGGGCGGCTGGCGCCGGGCAAAAGCGGCGCGGCAAGCGCAAAAGGATAGGCAGTCGGGTCAGCCGGCGGCACAGCCCAGCACCGCGGGCAGCGCCGCATAGCCGCGGAAGCGGATCCGCCCGCCCGGCACCCGGCCCGGCCGCAGCCGGTAATCCGGGTAGCGGCTGAGCAGGCGGGAGATTGCGGCCTGCGCCTCGAGCCGCGCGAGGCTCAACCCGACGCAGACATGCGGCCCGGCGGCAAAGGCCAGGTGCCGGTTCGGCTTGCGGCTGATGTCGAAGACCTCCGGCGCCTCGAACACCGCGGGGTCGCGGTTGGCGGCACCGATCACCAGGTGCAGATTGACGCCCGCGGGCAGGTGCAGCCCGCCTATTTCCACCGGCGCGGTGGTGGCCCGGTTGCCCAGCTGGTTGGGCGAGCGGAAGCGCAGCATCTCCTCCACCGCGGGTTTAATCAGGGCGGGCTGGTCCAGCAGCAGGCGCTTCTGCTCCGGATAATCATTGAGCAGGGCCAGCCCATTGCCGATCAGGTTTGTGGTGGTTTCATGGCCCGCGTTCAGGATGAAGATACAGTTCTGGATCAGTTCGGCCGGGCTCAATTTCGCGGCTGCCGCCTCGCCCCGGATCAGCCGGGTCAGCACATCACTTTCGGGGTCCCCGGGCGCGGCGCGGCGGCGGGCGATTAGGATTTCGAGGTAGGCCGAGAACTCCTCCACCGCCCGGTGCCCGGCGTCCAGCTGCGCCGGGGTCAGCGCGGGCTCCAGCGCACCGAGGATGGCCAGAGACCAGCTCCGGAGCGGCGCCCGCTCGGCCATGGGCACATCGAGCAGATTGCCGATGATCTGCACCGGGATCGCGGCAGCGAAATCCTCGATCAGATCCACCTCCGCCCAGCCCGCCATCCGGTCAAGCAGCGCATCCACCGCGGCAATCAGCCCCGGCTCCATCTGCGCGATGGCCCGCGGGGTAAGCGCGGCGGCCATGATCCGGCGCACCCGGGTGTGCAGCGGCGGATCGGAGAAGACAAGCGAGGTGGTGTGATGCTCGTAAAGCGGCGAACCGGCGCCGAATTTGGGCGCAAAAGCCGCTTTCTTGTCCGAGGAGAACAGCGTGGTGTCCCGGTAGATCCGGTCCAGATCGGCATGGCGGCAGAGCAGCACCGAGCCATCGGGCTGCGGCAGCACCGGAGCTTCGCGCAGGAGGGTGTCGTAAATGGGGAACGGATCTTCGATGAAACCTTGCGGCGGGTCGGAAAGATCAAAATCCAGAATGTTGTGAGGGTCTTGCCATGCTTCTTTCATCCAATGCCTCCCCGGCTTGCCGCCCGCTTGCAGCCTGTCTCCGGACGCAGGGTTTCCGTGGCGTATGCGACTGTCAATCGTCAAGTCTCCGGCAAAAGGGTTTTGCAGGCGGATTTGCCGGGTGACAGCAGCGCGCCGAGCCTGTATGAACAAAGCATGAACACGCCCATCTCTTCGATCCGCAATCTCGGCCCCGCCTATGAGGAGGCCTGTTTGCGTGCGGGCATCTCTTCGGCAGAGGAACTGCGCGCGTCCGGGGCGGATGCGGCCTATGCGCGGCTGCTGCAAAGCGGGACGCGGCCGCATTTCATCGGCTATTACGTGCTGGTGATGGCGCTGCAGGGGCGCCCGTGGAACGATTGCAAGGGAGCGGAGAAGCAGGAACTGCGCAAGCGGTTCGACGACATCAAGGCGCGCGCCTTCGACCGCGGCCGCGCCGAGCTGGAGGCGGCGCTGGACATGATTGGAGTGATCGCGCGGCCCGGTTCCGCAGCTCCCGGCGCTGGCAACGAGGCGGGCCGGGCGCCGGAGGGTTAGCGCGGCTGCATATACGGCCAGTGCGGCGGCCGGCCCAGTGGTGGGAACGGCTTTCGCATCGATGCAGGCCGCGGCAAGGTAGGGGTACGGTCTTTGTGCGGCGCGGCCCGGAGCTAGATGCGCATGCTGGCGGTGCCGCAACATAAGCAGGCGCCGGTGGCTGGCACTCCAGTTGCACCCGTTGGTGCGTTAGCTGCACCAGCCAATGCGTCAAGTGCAGCAGTTGCACCCGCTAGTGCGTCAGGTGCAACAGCCAGTGCGTCAGGTGCAGCAGTTTCGCCCGCTAGTGCGTCAGCTGCGTCAGCCAGTGCGTCAGGTACAGCGGTTGCGCCCGCTAGTGCGTCAGCTGCGTCAGCCAGTGCGTCAGGTGCAGCACTTGCGCCCGCTAGTGCGTCAGGTGCATCGGCCAGTGCGTCAGGTGCAGCGCTTGCACCCGCTAGTGCGTCAGCCGCATCAGCCAGTGCGTCCCGTGCAGCAGTTGCGCCCGCTAGTGCTTCAGTTGCATCAGCTAGTGCATCAGCTGCCTCAGCCGGTCATCGGCACTTGCGGAGGCTGCGGCAAAGCCTGGCGCAGGCAATTCAGCAGCGAAGCCAGCGGCCGGGGGATGGGCAGCGTTTCTTCACCGGGTTCCGCTGCTGCGGCGTCAAGACCGGCGGCAGGCACAACCCTTGCAACGGCGGCTTCGCCATCGCAACGCCAGCAAGAACGGAACCAAAACCGTCCCCTGAGGGTTAGTCCGGCAACAGCCGCTAACCAAAAGGGAGATCCGGTATGGACCTGATCCGCATCATCTTCGCCATCCTTCTGCCGCCGCTGGGCGTGTTTCTCCAGGTCGGCCTGGGCAAGCATTTCTGGCTCAATATCCTGCTCACCATCCTGGGCTACATCCCCGGCATCGTGCACGCTGTCTGGATCATCGCGAGGACGCCGGACCATGCCTGACGCGCCGCTTCTTCATCAAGAGCGCCTGGAGCAGCTGGAGCGGCTCGCGGGGCGCATGGATAAGGCCTTCCGGCTGCCGGTGATCGGCACGCGGATCGGCTGGGACAGCATCCTGGGCCTGATTCCGGGTGTGGGCGATGCACTGACGCTGCTGCCAGCGGGCTATATTCTGATATCCGCGCACCGGATGGGCGTGCCCAACACGACGCTGGCGCGGATGGTGGCCAATACCGGAATTGATGCGCTGATCGGCTCGATCCCGCTGGTGGGTGACCTGTTCGATATCGGCTGGAAGGCCAACAGCCGCAACGTGGTCCTGCTGCGCCGCCATCTGGAACGCGAGGCCGAAGCGCGAGAACCGCTCGCCAAGCGCATGGCGCGCGCGGCGCGGCCAGGCCCGGGCCGGCGTGAACGCCGCACGCCGCCGCGGCCGGGGCAAGGCGCCCGGCACGATCCGCAGATGCGGATGCATTGAGCGCCGTTGGCTAAGAAAAAGCCCGGGCCGGGACCCCGCCGGCAGCCAGACTGGGATACCGGCGCTGGAAACCAAACCAATATCAAAAAAGGGCCGCACCGGCATTCCGGTGCGGCCCTTTTCCTTATGCTCTGGCAGCGTTGGCTTAGCCTACCAGCTCGGTGCCGGAGAAGAAGTAGGCGATCTCGGCCGCGGCGGTTTCCGGCGCGTCGGAGCCGTGCACGGAGTTTTCGCCAACCGATTCAGCAAATTCGGCGCGGATGGTGCCGGCGGCCGCGTCGGCCGGGTTGGTGGCGCCCATCACTTCGCGGTTCTTGGCAATGGCGTTTTCGCCTTCCAGAACCTGCACCACGACCGGAGCCGAAGACATGAACTCGCACAGTTCGCCGTAGAACGGGCGCTCGGCGTGCACTTCGTAGAACTTGCCGGCCTGTTCCTTGGACATGTGGATGCGCTTCTGCGCGACGATGCGCAGGCCCGCTTCCTCGAACTTGGCGTTGATCTTGCCGGTCAGGTTGCGGCGGGTTGCATCAGGCTTGATGATCGAAAAGGTGCGTTCCAGAGCCATTTGGCGTTCTCCTTACTGTCCGGTCCGGGGATTGGCCCCCGATCCGCAAATACCGCGCGCCGGGTACCATGGCTGCGGCGTCTTGGGAAGGGGGAGATTGGCGTGCGTACGGGGTTTCGGACGCGGTACCGGTCGGGGCTGAACGCGTGGCTCAGGTCAGGTCCGGCAGCGGCTCGCGCCGGTCGACCCAGCGGGTGTAGAGCGCCGACAGCAGAGCCAGCGCATTTGTCGCCAGGATTACGCCGAGCACCGCAAGAGGAGCATTTTCCGGCTCCACCAACGCCCCAGTCAAAGTTGTCAGCACCGCGCCCAGCGCCACCATCATGGCTCCGGACAAGCCGGACGCGCTGCCCGCGAGTGAGGGGCGCACCGACATCAGTCCGGCGCTGGCGTTTGCCAGGGTCAGCCCGTTGCCAAACCCGACAAAGACCGCGGCCCCAAAAAACACCCAGAGCGACCCCTGCCCTGCCAGGAACAGCGCCAGACCACCGGCCGGCCCGGCGATGGCAATCACGCGCCCGGCTAGGATCAGGGTCAGCAGGCTGACCCGCACTGCCAGCCGGCCGGTCGCAAAATTGCCTGCCATGAAACCCCAGGTAATGATCCCGATGCCAAGGCCCAGCATTGCGGGGCTCAGATCGAACCAAGCCTCCGCCACGAGCGGCGCGCCGGTGATGAAAGCGTAAAAGCCCCCTACCGAGAAGGACGCGCAGAAGCTGTATCCCCAGAACCGGCGAGAAGAGAACAGTTGCGGATAGGTCCGCATCTGGGCTCCGAACGTTGCCGAGCGCTGGCTGTTGGTCTCGCCCCAGTCGCGCCAGGTCAGCACCAGCATGGCAACCCCCATGAGCGAATAAAGCACAAAGGACGACCGCCAGCCGAACGCCATGTCGAGAAACCCGCCCAGCATAGGCCCCAGCATCGGCGCCAGCGCCATGGCCATCGAGATGTAGCCCAGCTTGCTGGCAGCCTCGGAGGCCGGATGCATGTCCCGCACCGCCGCACGGCTGACAACTGCCCCGGCCACCACCGCGCCCTGCAACAGGCGAAAGCCCAGGAACACCCAGATATCCTGCGCCAGCGCGCAGCCGGCTGAGGCAAAGGCAAATATCAGCAGCGACACCAGCATCACCACCCGCCGCCCGTAGCGGTCGGACAGCGGCCCCATGACGATCTGCAACACCGCCGAGACCGCCAGGTAGGCGGCGATTGACAAGTTCGCGAGGCCGTAGTCCACCTGAAACTCTCCCGCGATCCGCGCCAGCGAGGGCAAGAACATGTTCAGCGACAGAACCGCCAGCCCGGTCGCCAGAATCAGAGTGGCAATATGCGGCGGGGTTTGGTCTGGGCGCATCTGCGGGGCCTCAATAACATCAATATCCTAGTCAGCTATCGCGGCAACAGACACCTCTGCCCTGACCCTGTCAATGCCGCTGGCGGCACGGCCAGCCCTCTGCTAAGAGCGCTGCCATGCTACGCATTCAGGACATCACATATTCCGTCGAAGGCCGCCCCCTGATCGAGGGCGCATCGGCCACCATTCCCACCGGCCACAAGGTTGGCCTGGTGGGGCGCAACGGCACCGGCAAGACCACGCTGTTCCGGCTGATCCGGGGCGAGCTGGCGCTGGAGGGCGGCAGCATCTCGCTGCCGTCGAAGGCGCGCATTGGCGGGGTGGCGCAAGAGGTGCCCTCCTCCAATATGTCACTGACCGACACGGTGCTTGCGGCCGATACCGAGCGCGCGGCGCTGATGGCAGAGGCCGAGACCGCCACTGACGCCGCCCGCATTGCCGAGATCCAGACAAGGCTGGCGGACATCGACGCATGGTCGGCGGAGGCGCGCGCCTCGGCGATCCTGAAGGGGCTGGGCTTTGACGACGCCGACCAGAAGCGGCCGTGTTCGGATTTCTCCGGCGGCTGGCGGATGCGGGTGGCGCTGGCCGCTGTCCTCTTTGCGCAGCCCGACCTGCTGCTCTTGGACGAGCCGACCAACTACCTCGACCTCGAAGGTGCGCTGTGGCTGGAAAGCTACCTCGCGAAATACCCGCACACGGTGCTGATCGTCAGCCACGACCGCGGGCTGCTGAACCGCGCGGTGGGGGCGATCCTGCATCTGGAGGACAAGAAGCTCACCTTCTACCAGGGCCCCTACGACACCTTTGCCGAAACCCGCGCCGCGCGGATCCTGGCGGCGCAGTCCGAGGCCCGCAAGCAGGAGGCCCGCCGCGCCCATCTGCAGAGCTTCGTCGACCGGTTCCGCGCCAAGGCCTCAAAAGCGGTGCAGGCGCAGTCGCGGCTGAAGATGATCGCCAAGATGAAGCCGATCACCACGCCGCAGGAAGCCGCGCTCAGGGCCTTCACCTTCCCCGAACCGGAGGAGCTGCCGCCGCCGATCATCCATATCGAGAGCGGCACCACCGGCTATGGCGAAACCGAAGTGCTGAAGCGGCTGAACCTCAGGATCGACCAGGACGACCGCATCGCGCTTCTGGGCAAGAACGGCCAGGGCAAATCGACCCTGTCAAAACTGCTGGCGGACCGGCTGCCCTTGATGGCAGGCAAGCTCACGCGGTCCTCGAAGCTCAGGATCGGCTATTTCGCGCAGCACCAGGTCGATGAGCTGCATGTGGATGAAACCCCGCTCGACCACCTGCGCCGCCTGCGCCCCGAGGAGGCGCCTGCCAGATGGCGGGCGCGGCTGGCGGGCTTTGGCCTGGGGGCCGCGCAGGCGGAGACCGAGGTGGGCCGCTTGTCCGGCGGGCAGAAGGCGCGGCTTTCGCTGCTCATTGCCACCATCGACGCGCCGCATCTGCTGATCCTCGACGAGCCGACCAACCACCTTGATATCGAAAGCCGCGAGGCGCTGGTGGAGGCGCTCACCGCCTATTCGGGCGCGGTGATCCTGGTGAGCCACGACATGCACCTGCTGAGCCTTGCCGCCGACCGGCTGTGGCTGGTGGCGGGCGGCACGGTGACGCCTTACGACGGCGATCTGGAGAGCTACCGCGAGCTGCTGCTGGCGCGCGACAAGCCTGCATCCAAGGGCGAGCAGGGCAAGCCCGCGAAGCCCAAGCGCACCTCGCGCGATCAGCTCCAGGGGCTGCGCGCCGAGCTGCGCAAATCCGAGGCGCGGGTGGAAAAGCTCAGCGAAATGCGTGAAAAGCTTGACGAAAAGCTGGCCGACCCCAGCCTGTACGAGCCGGGCAAGACCACCGACATCGAGGTCTGGCAGAAGAAACACGCCGAATGCCTGGAGGCGCTGGAGCGGGCCGAGGGCCTGTGGATGGCAGCGCTGGAGAAACTGGAGCAGGCCGAGGCGCAATGATCGATACCGCATTCCTGATCACCTCATTCGTCACGCTGTTTGTCATCGTCGACCCGATCGGCCTCACCCCGGTGTTCCTGGCGCTGACCCAGGGCATGCCGCCCGCGCGGCGCCGCAGCATCGCGGTCCGCGCCATCGTGACCTCGGCCTTCATCCTGGCGCTGTTCACCGCCTTTGGCGAGGCGGTTCTGGGCTTCATCGGGATTTCGATGCCCGCCTTCCGCATCGCGGGCGGGGTGCTGTTGTTCCTCACCGCGCTCGACATGCTGTTCGAGCGCCGCAACAAGCGCCGCGAGGACCGCAGCGAGGAGGAGGAGTTCGACGACCCTTCCGTCTTTCCGCTGGCGATCCCGCTGATCGGCGGCCCGGGCTCGATCGCCACCGTGATCCTGCTTGCGGGCCAGCAGCCGGGCTTCACCGGCTTTGCCATGGTGATGGGCGTCGTGCTCGCGGTGCTGGCGATCCTTCTGGGGATGTGCCTGTTCTCCGGCATGCTGGAACGGATGCTGGGCAAGACCGGCATCACCGTGGTGACCCGGCTTCTGGGTATGCTGCTGGCGGCCCTGTCGGTGCAATTCGTGCTCGACGGGCTGCGTGCTTTCGGCTTTGCCGGCTAGCATCCGCGCCCGCCCTGCCTACATCAAGATCAGGAGGTACGCGGATGGGAGAACATGACATTGGCCGGCTGATCTACCTTGGCCTGCTGCTTGCGGTGATCGGGGGCTGGGTCTTCGTGCAGAACCGCCAAAGCCTGGGCAAGACATTCCAGATGCTTGCGGTCTGGGGACTGATCTTCCTGGGCGTGATCGCGGCCTACGGGCTGTGGGAGGACATCCGCCAGACAGTGCGGCCGCAGCAGTCGGTGCTGACGGAGGCGGGGCGGGTCGAGGTGCCGCGGGCGGGCGACGGGCATTATTACCTTACGTTGCAGGTGAACGGCACGCCGGTGGAGTTCCTTGTCGATACCGGCGCCAGCGAAGTTGTGCTGAACGGCGCGGATGCAGAGCGTGCGGGTATCGACACCGAAAGCCTCGCCTATCTCGGCCGCGCCCAGACCGCCAATGGCGAGGTGCGCACTGCTTCGGTCTGGGTCGACGAGATATCGCTCGGCGGCATTGCCGACCGGGACGTGCGGGTCTGGGTGAACGAAGGCGCGCTGGAGCAGTCGCTTCTGGGCATGGGCTATCTGCAGCGCTGGACCAGTATCGAGATCACCGGCGGCGCTCTGGTGCTGACCCGCTGAGGCTGCCCCTGCCCGGCTGCCGCGGCCTCCGCGGAGCCGGCCCGCACCTCCGCCGCCCTCCCGCAGCTGTGAGCAGAGTTCACCGCCCGGGGGATGGCCTTGTGCCCCTTGCTGCCGCATCATGGGGGGGCCCTTCGGGGCTGCACAGGTAGGAGTGACGGGCAGGAGACCGCCTGCGATCCGATCCGCGATCACTGCCAGAGACTTCCTGCCGGCGCGCCCTGCGAGGGCCGCAACCGGAAAGGAGGCCGCATGTTCCGCCTTGGATTCCTCACCTCCACAGCCGCAGCCTTTGCGCTGGCCGCGGGCCTGATGGTGCCGGCGCCGGCCGCCGCGCATGACTCGGGCCGCGACTTTGCCCGGGCGCTGGCGGGCATCGTGGCGCTTGGCATCATCGCCAAGGGCGTCAGCGATCACCGCTACGAGCGGCGCGCCTACCGGCATCACCACAAGCCGAAGGTCTACTACCACCACTACGGCCACCGCCACCACGCGGGCACCCGGCGGCATCACCACCGCCACCTGAGCCACCAGCGGCGGCCCTATCGCTATGACGGCTATTACTACGGCAAGCCCTACCGCTACCGGCACTGAGACCGGTACAGGGCAACTGAACAGGCAAGAGCGGGCAGAACCGGAGGCCGCCGCGGCGCAGGGGCCGCGGCGGAGGTCATTTCTCGGCCTTCTTCTCCCAGCGGCCGGATTCCTCGGACCAGTATTGCGCCGCGCAGCCCGCGCCGGTCAGCGCCTTCCACTGGGCGCGGGCGTGATCCACCGCCTGCGGGTCGGTGCCGTCGAACAGGATGCAGACGCGCTCCAGCGCCTGCACTTCCTCAGCGGTGACGGCGGCGCCATCCACCGCCATCACGCAATCGGGGTTGTTGGCGGCCTCCGGCCCGCTTGTGAGCAGCACCGGCTGCCCGGCGTCATGGGGGCCGCCCGCGAGCCCGTGCGGCAGGAAGCTGTCCGCAGGACCCTGCCACAGCCGCTCGTCCAGCCAGGCCATGCGCTCTTCGCTCAAACCGCGCACCGCGATGCGCCAGCCCGCCGCGCGCGCCTTCTCCAGCAGCACCGGCAGGGTCTCCTCCAGCGGGCGGCGGGTGAGGTGGTAGAAATAGGCAGCCCCCATTGCCAGCTCAGCTTGCCTCAAAGGCGTCGGCGACAAGCCGGTTCAGCGCCATCACGCCCCAGCCGGTGGCGCCTTTCGGGGCATAATCCGTATCCGACTTGACCGAGGCGACGCCCGCGATGTCGAGGTGGATCCAGGGCGTGCCTTCCTGGATGAACCTGGCCAGGAACTGCGCCGCGGTGATCGAGCCCGCGGGGCGGCCGCCGACGTTCTTGATGTCAGCAATACGCGATTTCAGCTGATCGTCATAGGCCTTGCCCAGCGGCATCCGCCAGGCACCCTCGTCCTCGGTCCGGGCGGCCTTGAGGAAGGCATCGCACAGGGTGTCGTCATTGGAGAAGACGCCCGCGTTCTCATGGCCGAGCCCGATGATGATGGCGCCGGTCAGGGTGGCGAGGTCGATCACTCCCGCGGGCTTGAAGCGCTCCTGCGCGTACCAGAGCACGTCGCAAAGCACGAGCCGGCCCTCGGCGTCGGTGTTGATGATCTCCACCGTGTCGCCCTTCATCGACTTCACCACGTCGCCCGGTCGGATCGCATTGCCGGAGGGCATGTTCTCCACCAGCCCGACGAGGCCCACGACGTTGGCCTTGGCCTTACGCAGCGCCAGCGCCTTCATGGTGCCCGCCACCACCCCGGCGCCGCCCATGTCCATGGTCATGTCTTCCATTCCGGCCGCGGGTTTCAGCGAGATGCCGCCGGTGTCGAAGACCACCCCCTTGCCGACCAGCGCCAGCAGCGCCGCGTCAGACCCGCCGCCCTTCCACTGCATCACAGCGACTTTGGAGGGGCTGTCGGAGCCCTGACCGACGCTCAGAAGCGTGCGCATGCCCAGCTCTTCCAGCTCGGCTTCGTCGAGGATCTCCACCTCCAGGCCGATCTCGCGCATGGCTTCGATACGGTTCGCGAATTCCGTGGTTGTCAGCACGTTGGCGGGCTCATTCACCAGGTCGCGGGTCATGTGCACGCCCTCGGCGACGGCAAGGAGCGGCGCGCAGGCGGCTTCCTGCTCCTGCGGCGACTTGCAGGCAATCACCACCTCGGGCTTCGCCGCGTCTTCCGAGGGCGTCTTGTGGCCGTCGAATGTGTAGGCCCGCAGCGCCATGCCCATTGCCAGATCCGCCGCCCGCGTCATGCCGCCCGCCATCACCGTGACCGGCTTGCCGCCCGCCTGGCTCACCAGCTTGGCGCCGGCCTTGCGGGCCTCCGCCGCGGTCAGCTTCTTGGGCAGCACCAGCACGTCCAGCGCCTCTGCCATCATCCCTGCGGGCCAGGCCAGCGAGAACACGTCGCCGCATTTCGCCTTCTTGAAGCCCTCCGATTCGACCAGCCGGGCGATGCCGCCCTTGGCCATCCGGTTGGCGCTGCGCGCGGCCTGGTCGAGGCTGCCTTCGGGGGTGACCGTCACCGCGACGCGGCCGGTCATCTCCGCCATGGCCTTCACGTCGAAATCGGCAAAGCGGATCGGGATAAGACTGCTCATTCTGGGCGCTCCTGTCGGGGTCTGGTGTTTTCTGGCGAAAGTGGTAGCGGCTGCGGCGGCGCTTGACCAGACCCGGCGCCGCCGGCGGCGAGGCGGGCAAGGCGCGGCGGAGATTGCAGTTTTCCCCGCCCGGCAAATCCACTAAGGTCCGGCGCAATCACTAACGGCAGGGTCCGGGGGATCGGGTGTCACGCTACGACAGATATGTGCTGTCCCAGTATCTGCTGTTCTTCAGCTTCTTTGCGCTGATTCTGGTAGCGGTGTTCTGGATCAACCGGGCGGTGGTGCTGTTTGACCGGCTGATCGGCAACGGCCAGTCGGCGCTGGTGTTTCTGGAGTTCAGCGCGCTGGCGCTGCCGAACCTGATCCGCATGGTGCTGCCGATTGCGGTGTTTGGCGCCGCGGTCTGGGTGACCAACCGGCTGAATGGCGAAAGCGAGCTGACGGTGCTGCGCGCCACCGGCACCAGCCCCTGGCAGATGGCCCGGCCGGCGCTGGTTTTTGGGGTGCTGACCGCGCTGATGATGTCGGCGCTGACGCATTATCTGCTGCCCGCCTCGATCAACCAGCTGGAGGCGCGCGAAAGCGAGGTGGCGCGCAACGTGACCGCGCAGCTGCTCAGTGAGGGCGACTTTCTGCACCCGGCCCGGGGCGTCACCTTCTACATCCGCCAGATCGAGCCGGACGGCACCATGCGCGACGTCTTCCTGTCGGACCGGCGCGACCCCGCCACCGTCACCACCTACACCGGCGCGCGCGCCTTTCTGGTGCGCGACGGCGGCAAGGCGCATCTGATCATGGTGGATGGCATGGCGCAGCGGCTCGACACCGAGTCGCAGCGGCTGTCGACCACGTTCTTTGCAGATTTTTCGTATGATATCAGCACATTGGCACAAAGCTCTGGCGCAGGCGCCCGTAACATCCGCGCCATTCCCAGCCACGAGCTGCTGCTTTCCCGCGACGCGGTCACCCAAAGCGACGGCCACAGCGCCGGGGCGCAGGCCGAGGAGCTGCACCTGCGCTTTGCCCGGGCGCTGGTCTGCGTCGCGGTGGCGCTGATCGGGTTTTCGGCGCTGATGCTGGGCACGTTTTCGCGGTTCGGCGTCTGGCGGCAGGCGCTCCTGGCCTTTGTGGTGCTGATCTTCATCGAAGGCATGCGCGGCGTCGTCTCGGAGCCGGTGCTGAAGGATCCGGGCCTGTGGCCGCTGATCTACCTGCCGACGCTTCTTGGCTTCGTTGTGGCGCTCGTGTTCCTGTTTCTGGCGTCACGGCCAAGGCGCACGCGCGCGGCGGCGGCGGCGGAGGCTGCGGCATGAAGCTCGATTTCTACTACGCGCGCCGTTTCCTGCAGTGGTTTCTGGTGATCTGCGGCGTCCTGATGACGCTGGTGATCCTCATTGACCTCAACGAGCAGATCCGCCGTTTCGAAGGCCAGGACCTGAGCGCGGGGCAGCTGATCGGGCTCACCCTGCTCAACACGCCCGCGGCGCTGAGCGAGTTCCTGCCGCTGATCATGATCCTCACCACCATCGTGCTGTTTGTGGGCCTCGCCCGCAGCAGCGAGCTGGTGGTGACCCGCGCCATCGGCCGCTCCGGCATCCGGGTGCTGGCGGCGCCGGTGCTGGTGGCGGCGCTGGTCGGCGGGCTGGCGGTGGTGATGCTAAACCCGATCGTGGCGGCGACCTCGAACCGGTTCCAGGACCTGTCGGAGACCTACCGCAGCGGCGGCGCCTCGGCCCTGTCGCTGAGCAGCGAGGGCCTTTGGCTGCGCCAGGGGGGCTTGCGCGGCCAATCGGTGATCCATGCCGCAGGCTACAGCGGCGATGCCGCCGAGATCATCCTGCACGACGTGACCATCCACACCTACACGCAGTCCGCAGGGCCGGTGCGCCGGATCACCGCCGAGAGCGCGCAGCTTGATGGCGCGGCCTGGGTGCTGAGAAACGCCAAGACCTGGCCGCTGGCGGCGGGGATCAACCCGGAAAGCGGCGCTGCGGAACTGGACGAGCTGCGCCTGCCGACCACGCTCACCACCGACCGCATCCGCGACACGCTGGGCACCGCGCGGGGGATCTCGATCTACGATATTCCGGAAACCATCCGCGAGCTGTCGGCTGCGGGCTTCACCACCAAGCGCTACGAAGTCTGGTACCAGGCCGAGCTGGCCCGGCCGCTGTTCCTGATCGCGATGGTGCTGGTGGGCGCGGCCTTCACCATGCGCCATACGCGCTTTGGCGGCACCGGGCTGGCCGTGCTGATGGCGGTGCTCCTGGGCTTTGGGCTTTATTTCATCCGCAATTTCGCGCAGATCCTCGGCGAAAACGGGCAGATCCCGGTGGCGCTTGCCGCCTGGGCCCCGCCGATCTCTGGCATTTTGTTGACTTTGGGACTGCTTTTACATGCCGAAGACGGGTAACCTGCGCCGCGCGCTGCTTCTTTCCGCCGTGCTGCCCTGGATGGCGCTGGCCTGGGCGCCCGCCACGGCGCAGGCCCAGGCACAGGCACAGGCCGCGCCGCGGGCCGAAGACGGCCCGGCAACACTGGTCGCCGATCAGGTCTTCATCACGCCTGAGCGCCAGCTGGTGGCCGAAGGCAACGTCGAGGCCTTCCAGGGCGATATCCGGCTCAGGGCCGAAAAGATCACCTTCGACCAGAGCACTGGCGCGCTGAAGATCGAGGGCCCGATCCGCATCGACCAGGGCGGCGAATTCACCATCCTCGCCAGCGCCGCCGAGCTGGACCGCAGCCTGCGCGACGGGATCCTGTCGGGCGCGCGCATGGTGTTCCAGCAGCAGGTGCAACTGGCCTCGCTGCAGATGACCCGGGTGAGCGGCCGCTATACCCAGCTCTACAAGACCGCCGTCACCTCCTGCCATGTCTGCGAGGACGGCCGCCCGCCGCTCTGGCAGATCCGCGCCGAGCGGGTGACCCACGACCAAGAGGAGCAGCAGCTCTATTTCGAGAACGCGCAGCTCAGGGTGCTGGACGTGCCGGTCTTCTACTTTCCCGCGATCCGCCTGCCCGATCCCTCGCTGGAGCGTGCCAGCGGCTTTCTGATCCCCTCGCTGCGCACCACCTCGAACCTCGCAACCGGGCTGAAGGTACCCTATTTCTTCACCCTTGGCCCGCACCGCGACCTGACGCTGGAACCCTACCTGTCGTCCAAGACACGCACCCTGGGCGCCCGCTACCGCCAGGCCTTCCGCAATGGCAGCATTGAGCTGAACGGCGCCTACACCCGCGACGACCTGCGCCCGGACGAGGGCCGCGGCTACCTGTTTGCCGACGGCGCCTTTGCATTGCGGCGCGGCTACAGCCTCGACCTCCACCTAAAGACTGTTTCGGACGACGCCTACCTTGCGGATTACGGCCTGCCCGACCTCGACCGGGTGCGCTCAAAAGCGGTGCTGGCCAAGGCGGACCGGGACCAGCTGTTCCGCGCCTCGCTCAACCACTTCAAGACCCTGCGCGACAGCGAGGAGCAGGACCTGATCCCGTCGGCCATCGCCGATGTCTTCCTGCAGCGGCGCTACCTGCGCGGCGGCGGCGAGCTGCGGACGACACTGGAGGGCCACGGCCACCGCCGCGAGTCCGGGCTGGATGCCACGCAAAACGCCAGCAACGGCCGCGACCTCGCCCGGCTCTCCGCCGATGTGGGCTGGCACCGGAGCTGGCAGACCCCCGGCGGCGTGCTGGCGGAATGGGAAACCGGCATCGCGGCCGATGCCTTCAACACCTATGACGACGATGTCTTCACCGGCAAGGAGAGCCGCCTGACGCCGCGCATCGCGCTTACCCTGCGCCTGCCGATGCAGCGGCCGGAGGGCGGCGGCGCGGTGCAATACCTGGAGCCGATCGCCCAGATTGCCTGGCGCGGCAGCGGCGGCGACACGGTGCCAAGCGAGGAGAGCCGCTTTGTCGAGTTCGACCAGGGCAACCTGCTGTCCCTGTCGCGTTTTCCGGCCACCGACGCGCGCGAGGAAGGGCTGACGCTGGTCTATGGCGCCAACTGGGCGCGCTATGCCGCCCGCGGCTGGCAAGCCTTCGCCACCGCGGGACAGGTGCTGCGCCACAACGGCGATGATCGCTTCACCAAAAGCTCCGGGCTTGGCGGCAGCTCTTCGGACATCCTGTTGGCCGGGCAGCTGCGCTACGGCCAGGACCTGGCTCTCACCGCGCGCGGGCTGCTGAGCGGCTCGGCAAATTTCTCCAAGGCTGAATTCCGCGGCGACTGGCGCACCGAGCGGGTGAACCTCACCGGCAGCTACCTGTGGCTTGGCACCGACCCGGAGGAGGACCGCAGCGAGGAGACCTCGGAAATGTGGTTCGACGGCAGCTACGACATCAACCCCAGCTGGTCGGCCAGCGCCCGGCTGCGCTATGACATCTCGGACGGGCGCGCGACACGGGCCGGGGTCGGCGTCGCCTACAGCACCGAATGCGTGACGGTCGACCTTTCGGTCAACCGCCGCTATACCTCGACAACAAGTGTTGAGCCGGCAACGGATTTCGGCTTTACCATCTCGCTCAACGGCTTTTCCGTGAAGAGCGGCAGCAAACAGTACAGGCGGACATGCAGCAAGACGTGAAAATCCCGAACCCGGCCCGTATGCTTTCCGGTGTGCTTTCCGGTGTTCTCTCCCGTGGTTCTTCCGCGGCGCTGAACGGCTGCGCCGCGCTGGTGCTGGCGGCGGGCCTCAACTGGACCGCCCTGCCCGCAGGCGCGCAGAACCTCTTTGCCCCGGCGGTCATGGTCAATGACGACGTGATCACCCGCTACGAACTGGAACAGCGCGCGCGCTTCCAATCGGCGCTGCGGGTGCCCGGCGACCCGTTGGAGACCGCACGCGAGGAGCTGATCAACGACCGGCTCAAGCTGATCGCGATGGAAGAGGCGGGCATCGTCCCCACCGAAGAGGAAATCGTCGCCGGGATGGAGGAGCTTGCGGGCCGCGCCAACCTGTCGCTCGACGAGTTCCTGGCGGTGCTGCAGCAAAACGGTGTGGCCCGCGAAACCCTGCGCGACTTTGCCAAGGCCGGCATCGGCTGGCGCGAGTTCTCCCGCGCCCGCTTCCTGTCGCGCGCGCGCCCCACGCCGGAAGAGATCGACCGCGCCATGGGCACCGCGGGCAGCGGCAGTGTCGAGGTGCTGTTGAGCGAGTTCATCCTGCCGCTCACCCAGCAGAGCGCGGCCCAGGTCGAGGAACTGATCGAACAGGTGGCCAAACTGAAGAGCTACGAGAGCTTCTCGGCCGCCGCCACGCAGTACAGTGCGGCCGGCAGCCGCGAGCAGGGCGGCCGCCTGCCCTGGATGCCGCTCACCAAGCTGCCGCCGCAGCTGCAGGAGGTGGTGCTGGCGCTGGACCCGGGCGAGATTTCGGAGCCGGTGCCGCTGCAGGGCGCGGTGGCGCTGTTCCAGATGCGCGGTGTGCGCGAGGCGGCGGGCGCGGCACCGCGCTATTCGGCGATCGAATACGCCACCTATTACATCTCCGGCGGCCGCAGCCCGGAGGCGCTTGCCGCCGCGGCGCAGGTGGCGGCCCGCGCCGACCAATGCGAGGATTTCTACGGCATCGCCAAGGAACAGGACCCCTCGGTGCTGGAGATCCAGAGCCAGCCGCCTGCCGGGATCCCGCAGGACGTCGCACTGGAGCTGGCCAAGCTGGACCCGGGCGAGACCTCCGTTACCCTGACCCGCAACAATGGGCAGACGCTGATGATGCTGATGCTGTGCGGCCGCACTGCCGAGCTGGGTGAAGGCGGCACCCGCGAGAATGTCGCCAATGCGCTCACCCAGCAGCGCATGGCCGCCTTCACCGAAAGCTACCTGGAACAGCTGAAGGCCGATGCGCGGATCGTGGTGAAATGAGCCCCGCCGCGCCGGTTGCGCTGAGCTGCGGCGAGCCGGGGGGCATCGGCCCCGAAATCGCGGCCAAGGCGTGGGAGGAACTGCGCGAAAGCCTGCCGTTCTTCTGGATCGGCGATCCGCGCCACCTGCCCGCGGGCACGCCGGTGAAGGAAATCTCCGCCCCGGGGGAAGCCGTGACCGCCTGTGCCGCAGCGCTGCCGGTACTGCCGCTGCAGTTTGACGGCGGCACCGCGAAGGGCGCGGCCGATCCGAAAAACGCCGCAGGCGTGATCCGCGCGATCGAGACCGCGGTGCAGCTGGTGCAGGCGGGCAAGGCCTCGGCTCTCTGCACCGCGCCGATCCACAAGAAGGCGCTGATCGACGGCGCGGGCTTCGCCTTTCCCGGCCATACCGAGTTCCTCGCCCATCTCGCAGGCGGCGCGCGGGTGGTGATGATGCTGGCGAGCCAGCAATTGCGGGTGGTGCCCGCCACCATCCATATCGCGCTGAAGGACGTGCCCAAGGTGCTGACTCCAGCGCTGCTGCGCCAAACCATCGAGATCACCGCCGCAGGCCTGCGCCAGCAGTTCGGCATCGCCCAGCCGCGCATCGCGGTGGCGGGCCTCAACCCCCACGCGGGCGAAGGCGGCGCCATGGGCAGCGAGGAACGGGACTGGATCGCCGGGCTGATCGCGGACATGCAGGGCGAGGGCCACGCTCTCACCGGTCCGCATCCGGGCGATACGCTGTTCCACGCCGCCGCCCGCGCGCGTTATGACGCCGCCGTCTGCATGTATCACGACCAGGCGCTGATCCCGATCAAGACGCTGGATTTCGACCGCGGCGTCAACGTGACGCTGGGCCTGCCCTTTATCCGCACCTCGCCCGACCACGGCACCGCCTTCGACATTGCAGGCACCGGCCGGGCCAGCCCTGCCAGTCTGATCGAGGCGCTTAAGCTTGCCCAAGGGATGGCCGCCGGCTCTTGACGCTTCTTCTGGCTGGAAATATCCCCGCCGCAGGCCTGAAATCTCTGGCGCATTGCCCGCGCCCTGCCCCGAGGTATCCGTGACATGAGCGCCATCGACTCCCTGCCCCCCCTGCGCGAGGTGATCGCGGCGCATCAGCTGTCGGCGCGCAAGTCGCTGGGGCAGAACTTCCTGCTGGATCTGAACCTCACCGCCAAGATCGCGCGCCAGGCCGGGGATCTGACCGGCTGCGACGTGCTGGAAATAGGCCCCGGCCCCGGCGGGCTCACCCGCGGATTGCTGGCCGAAGGCGCGCGGCGGGTGCTGGCCGTAGAGAAGGACAGCCGCTGCCTGCCCGCATTGCAGGAGATTGCAGAGGCCTATCCGGGGCAGCTCGACGTGATCAACGGCGACGCGCTGGAGATCGACCCGCTGGCGCATCTGACACCGCCGATCCGGATCGCCGCCAACCTGCCCTACAACGTCGGCACCGAGCTGCTGGTGCGCTGGCTCACGCCGCAGGTCTGGCCGCCGTTCTGGCAGAGCCTCACGCTGATGTTCCAGCGCGAGGTGGCCGAACGCATCGTGGCGCAGCCCGGCTCCAAAGCCTATGGGCGGCTGGCGCTTCTGGCGCAATGGCGGGCGGAGGCGCGGATCGTCATGTCGCTGCCCCCCGGTGCCTTCACGCCGCCGCCCAAGGTGTCCAGTGCAGTGGTGCATCTGGAGGCGCTGCCCGAACCGCGCTACCCGGCCGATGCCGCCACGCTGAGCCGGGTAGTGGCGGCGGCCTTCAACCAGCGCCGCAAGATGCTGCGCGCGGCGCTGAAAGGGGTGTCGCCCGATATCGAGGCGCATCTGGCCGCGGCCGGCATTCCCGCGACCGAGCGCGCCGAGCAGGTGGATCTGGAGGCCTTCTGCGCCCTCGCCCGCTCGCTGAAAGGCGCGGACTGAGGAACCGCCTTATCTGCCGCGCCGCACACGGCTTTCATGGCAGATCGCCGCAGCAGACCGGGTTTCAGCTATAAGACGGCTCTGCAAACAGCGCTGGTCCGTGTCTGAGAGGGCCGCGATTGCCCCCGGGCGGTGAGCCGCGCATTACCGGCGCGCGGGGGCGGCCCTGACGGGCGTGACTGGCATTTTTTCCGGCCAAACCCTTGCTTCCCACCCAGCTGGCATCCAGCCTCGCCAGATCGCCGCCGCGCGCCGGTAATGCGCGGCGGCCTGCCGGTGTTGTCCAACGCCGGAGGGTGCCGCAAGCGGGCCAATTTGCTGCGCGGGGAGACCCGGCAGCACGATAAGTGGACACGGCATAGCAAAACCCCCGGGCCGCTTCCGGCACCGGGGTTTTTTCTGTTTCAGGACCTCAACCTGCCGGCCTGCGCCGCTGCAATCCGGCCGCGGCAGCAGAGCCGTTACTCCGCCGCTTCAGCGCCCTCGGCCGGTTTCGCCTTGGGCTTGGCCTTGGCGCGCGAGCGGGTGGTCTTTTTCGGCTTGGGCTCGGCTGCGGCTTCGCCCTCCGTGCCGGACTGGTCCGCGCTGTTGTCAGCCTTGGTTTCGCCGCTGCTGGCGGCTTCGCCGTCCTGCGCCGCTTTCCCGCTGTCCTGCTTTTCGGCAGCCGGTTTACGGCTGCGCGGTTTGCGGGCGGGCGATTTCCGCGCCGGCGGCTCGTCCGCCCCGCCCGCCTGGCTTTCGGGGGTCTCCACCAGGCCGCTGTCGCCGTTGCCGTTGCCGTCGCGCAGGTCCAGCACGTCCGGCTCCGACGTGCCGGCGGCGGGGGCCGTCGCGGGCTCCGACGGGGCTTGTGCGGGCGGCTGCGCCTGGGCGGGCTTGGCCTGGGCGGACTCGCGCTCCTGGCGTTCCAGCCGCTCGCTGCGCTCTCGGTCGCGTTCAGCCTGGCGCTCGCGGTTCTGGCGTTCCTGGTCCTCGCGGCGCGCATCGATTTCCCGCTGCGCCTCGTTCAGCATTCGCAAGTAATGCTCGGCGTGCTGCTGGAAATTTTCGGTCGCAACGCGGTCGTTGGCCAGCTGCGCGTCGCGGGCGAGCTGGTTGTATTTGTCAATGATCTGCTGCGGAGTTCCGCGCACCTTGCCCTCGGGACCGGAGCTGTCGAACACGCGGTTGACAACATTTGCCCCGTTCGGGCGGTTCCGGTTTGACTTGGAACGTGAACGTGATTTGGATGATCTCATCTAACTAACGTCAGCCTTGGTTTCATGCGCCGTAGACCCAAATCTGCGCGCCTCAGCGCCGGATCATCGACTTTATTTGGGCTTGATGCCGCCGGGAGGCTGCAGAGCTCTCTCTTCGCGCGGCTTCTTCGAGTAACCATTTTACGGAGCCCCGCACAAGAGGCACAATGCGGTTTTCCGTGATTTTTCTTTCAAAAACGCGAATTTTCGCGTCAGTTTGCGCCAGAATTGCCGGAGTCTTCCCCGGAATCTGCGCCGCCATCGCCCGCGCTGCCGCCCGGACCGCCGCCTTTGCCGCCACCTGCGCCAGCGCCTGTGCCAGCGCCTGTGCCCAGATGCGCCCGCACCACGCGGTCACGGCCGTCAAGGTCGGGCAGTACCGCGATGCCGGAAAGCCCCGCTGCGCGCAGAAGGTCACTCACATCCGCGCCTTGCGTGGGGCCGATTTCCAGCAGCACCCGGCCCCCCGGGGCCAAGTGGCGGCTGAGACCCGCGGCGATCTGCCGGTAGGCCCCCAGCCCGTCGCCGCCGTCGGTCAGCGCCATGTCCGGCTCGTGGCCGCGCACCTCCTCAGACAGCTCCGCCATTTCATCTAGCGCGATGTAGGGCGGGTTCGAGACGATCAGGTCGAATTTTCCCGCGACCGCGGCAAACCAGTCCGACTGGCGGATGTCGGCGCGCTCGGCCACCCGGTGCAGCACCGCATTGGCGCTGGCCTGCAGACAGGCGGCCTCGCTCAGATCGACACCCAGGCCGGTGGCCTCGGCGCGTTCCGCCAGCAGCGTGACCAGGATGCAGCCGGAACCGAGCCCCAGGTCCAGCACCCGCTGGTAGGGGCCCGCCAGCGCCGCCTCGATCAGGGCTTCGGTTTCGGGGCGCGGGTCCAGCACCTCGCGCGAGACCTTGAAGCGGCGGCCGTAGAATTCGCGCTCGCCAACCAGATGCGAGACCGGCACCCGCACCGCGCGCAGCGCGATCAGCTGCTCGTAGCGCTCGGCCACCTCGGGCGCGAGGTCCTCGGGCGCAATCAGCGTGACGCGGCTGGCTTCGATGCGGGCGGCATGGGCGAGCAGCACGCGGGCGTCGCGGGCCGGGTCAGGCACCCCCGCAGCCCGAAGCCGGGCGGCGGCGGCGGCCATGGCCTGGGCGGCGGTCGCGGGCCCGTTCATTGGCCCATCTCGGCCAGCAGCCGGGCCTGGTGATCGGCGGTCAGCGCGTCGATGATCTCGTCCAGCTCGCCGCCCATCACCTGCTCCAGCTTGTAAAGCGTGAGATTGATGCGGTGGTCGGTCATCCGGCCTTGCGGGAAGTTGTAGGTGCGGATCCGTTCGGAGCGGTCGCCGGTGCCCACCTGGCTCGCGCGGTCGGCGGAGCGTTCGCTGTCGATGCGCTGGCGCTCCAGATCGTAAAGCCGCGTTTTCAGCACCTGCATCGCGATCTCGCGGTTGCGGTGCTGCGACTTTTCCGAGGAGGTGACAACGATGCCGCTGGGGATATGGGTGATGCGCACAGCGGAATCGGTGGTGTTCACATGCTGGCCGCCCGCGCCCGAGGCGCGCATGGTGTCGATGCGCAGATCGTTCTGGTCGATCTGGATATCGACATCTTCGGCCTCGGGCAGCACCGCGACGGTGGCCGCCGAGGTATGGATGCGGCCGCCGCTTTCGGTGGCGGGCACGCGCTGCACCCGGTGCACGCCGGATTCATACTTGAGCCGGGCAAAGACGTTGTCGCCCTTGATGTGGGCCACGACTTCCTTGATGCCGCCAAGCTCGGTCGCCTGCTCCTCGATGATGCCGAAGGACCAGCCCCGCGCCTCGGCATAGCGCTGGTACATGCGCAGGAGGTCGGCGGCAAACAGCGCCGCCTCGTCGCCGCCTGTGCCGGGGCGGATCTCCAGCATCGCCGGGCGGACGTCGGCCTCGTCCCGCGGCAGGAGCGCCAGCTGCAGGGCGTGCTCGGCCTCGGGCAGAGCGGCCTGCAGCGCCGGGATCTCCTCCTCGGCCAGCGCCTTCATGTCGGGGTCCGAGAGCATCGCCTCGGCGTCTTCGAGATCGGCGCGCAGGCGGCGGTAGGCGGTGATCTGTTCGGCCACCGGGCGCAGCCCGGCATATTCCCGCGCCAGCGCGGCAATGTCCCCGGCCCCGTTACCATCCGCCATTGCCGCTTCAAGATACTGAAACCGCTGCAGGATCTGTTCGAGGCGTTCTTCGGGAACCATGGGTGGGCCTATCCGTTCCAAGTTTGGCGTCGCTGGCACCTGTGATATGCTAGTGCCATGCAACATGCCAGTGCCCATCATTCCTGTGCCCTCCATACAAGTGCCCGTCTTTGCCGCCGGCGGCGGGCGGGGGGCCGGGGGACCGGCGCACGCCTTGGTCGCGCGCTCTTGGCAGCGGTCCTGCTGGCGTTCGCGGGCGGTGCGGGCGCCGAGCTGACCGCACAGAGCGGCAAGACCATCGACTGCTACTGCACCGACAAGACCGGCGCCCGGGTCGAGCTTGGCGAGATGCGCTGCCTGTCGGTGGACGGTCGCCAGTACCTCGCCCAGTGCCAGATGTCGCTGAACGTGCCGATGTGGCGCGAGGTGCGGGAGAGCTGCCTGTCGGCCGCGCTGAGCTCGCCGCGGAACTTCAGCGCGCTGCGCGCTCCGCCGCCGCTCTGACGCGGCTGTGACCGCCTTCGGTTGATGGTTCGGCGCCAGACGCTGCCGGAGGCAGCCAAGCCGCTGTGAAGCGGCTTTGCGCCGCGCAGAAGGCGCGGCGCAAAGCCCAACCGCCGGGGGATTTCCTTGAAATGCCGCTGGGCGGGCGGGAGCGCTCCCCCCAGATGGACCGGGGCCGCGTTGCGGGGCCGGCCGGCCTCCCCCGCCCCGAGGGTTAGTCCGGCGCTTCCGCCTGAGCCCCGGCGCGTTCCATCCGGCCCAGCCAGCGGTTGATGCGCGCCTTGTTGGCGCCAAGGTCGGAGCGGCCGAAACGCAGCCGGGCGTAGACCTTCAACAGCTCGCCGTCCTGCCTGGCGGTGGTATAATCGGGCAGCCCCAGCACCTGGGTGCGGGTGATATAGGTCGCCATGCCGTCCTGCGGCCCGCCCGCCAGCACAGAGGTACGCGGTGCGGCGGTGGCGATGCGGTGGAAGCGCTCCAGCCCGTCCGGCCCGGTGCGCACCACCCGGAACACGCCGCCGCGGAACTCCTTGTCCTCGCTGAATTCGGGCTGGGTGTTCCAGTCCAGCGGATCGCTTGGCGCCAGCCGCACGAAGCCGAGGCCCACCACCAGAGCCGCCACCAGCAGCCAAGCCAGAAGCATCAGCCGCCCCATTGCCGTCTCAAGGTCACCCTTGCCTCCTCCCTGTGCAGGCGCAGCCCCCTGCCCGGGCGGCCTCCCCGCTTATCGTGTCTTCACCCCCGGCAGCACGCACAACAGCTCGTAGAGCAGATTGGCCGCCACCAGGGCGGTATTGCCCGAGGGATCGTAGGGCGGCGAGACCTCGACCAGGTCGCAGCCCACGATGTTCACCCCCCGGAGCGCCCGGATCAGCTCCAACGCCTGCGGCGTGGTCAGCCCGCCGATCTCCGGCGTGCCGGTACCCGGCGCAAAAGCCGGGTCGAGACTATCGATATCATAGCTCACATAGACCGGCCTATTGCCGATATCGCGGCGAATTTCCGCACCCATGCCGCTGAGCGAGCGGTTCCACAGCTCCTGCACCGGGAAGTGCTGAAACCCCCAGCCCTGCGCCTCGGTGAAGTCGGTGGCGGCATAACCGGTGCCCCGGATGCCGATCTGATATGTCTTGTCGGGGACGATCAGCCCTTCCTCGAAAGCGCGGCGGAAGACGGTGCCGTGGGTCTCCTTCTCGCCGAACATCTCGTCGTTGACATCGGCGTGGGCATCCACATGCACCAGCGCCACGGGGCCGTATTTGCGGGCGATGGCGCGCAGGATCGGCAGGGTGATCGAGTGATCGCCGCCCATCGCCACCGGCACCGCATCGCTGTCGAGGATAGCGTCATAGCTGTCCTCGATGATGCGCAGCGAGTCCTTAAGCGAAAACGTGTTGATCGCCAGATCGCCGATATCCGCCACGTTCAGGCTGTCGAAGGGCGCCGCCCCCGAGGCCATGTTGTAAGGCCTGAGCATCGCGCTTTCGGCGCGGATCTGCTTGGGGCCGAAGCGGGTGCCGGAGCGCCAGGAGGTGCCGATATCCATCGGAATGCCCAGCACCGCCACGTCGATCCCGTCGAGCGAGGTCGCCTGCGGCAGCCGCATGAAGGTGTTGGGTCCGGAAAACCGCGCCAGGTCGTTGCCGCTGATCGGCTGGTTGAACTCAGTCATTGCGTCTCATGTTCCAGCCCAGCAGGCAGAGGATGTTCATCGCCACATGGGCGCCCGCAATCGCGGTGGCGCCGGTGGTGTCGAAGGGCGGCGAGACCTCAACCACATCGCCGCCCTTGAAATCGAGCCCGGCCAGATCGCGCAGGATGCGCGCCGCCTGCGCCGAAGTGAGCCCGCCCCAGACCGGGGTGCCGGTGCCGGGCGCGAACGCCGGGTCCAGGCAGTCGATGTCGAAGGTGAGATAGGCCGGGCGGTCGCCGACGATGCCGCGGATGCGCCGCGCGGTCTCCGCAGGCCCGATCTCGTGCACTTCGGGCGCGTCGATGACGGAGACGCCCAGCGTGTCCTCGTTGGTGGTGCGGATGCCCACCTGAACCGAGGTCTTGGGGTCGACGATCCCCGACTTCACTGCCTTGTAGAACATAGTGCCGTGATCGACGCGGGAGAAATCGTCATCCGCCCAGGTGTCGGTATGGGCATCGAACTGCACCAGCGAGATGGGCCCGTACTTCTCGGCGTAGGCTTTCAGGATCGGGAAGCTGATGTAGTGATCGCCGCCCAGCGTGACCGAGGCGGTGCCGCTGCCGAGGATGCCGCGGATATGCGCCGTCAGGGCTGCCGGGAAGGCCGACACATCGGCATAGTCGAAGGCCAGGTCGCCATAATCGGCAATTGCCAGCTCGCTCAGAGGGTCGTAGCCCCACCCATAAGGCGCATCCGGGCTCTGCAGCAGCGACGCCTCGCGGATTGCGCGCGGCCCGAGCCTTGTGCCGGGGCGGTTGGTCACCGCCTGGTCGAAGGGCACGCCAGTGACGGCGATGTCGGCAGCGCTCAGGTCCTTGGTGTAGCGGCGGCGCGCGAAGGAGGCCGCCCCGCCAAAGGTGTTCTCGAAGCTCAGACCTTTCAGGTCCGCGCGGGTGAAGGCCTGATCGACCTGGGTCTTGGCGTCTTCCAGTGCCATGCGGCGTCTGCCCCTGTTCTGATATCGGATGATCCTTGCGGTTTCGAATAGCCGGCGCCGGGCGGCTTGTCACCACTCCCGCCGCCCGCTTGCGGCTCTCCTGTGGCCGCCCTGCGGCTGCGGTCCGGTCCGCCAGCCTCGGGGGGCTTTGTCCCGGGGTCCGCGTCCGGCTCAGGTCACCGGCTGCGCGCGCTCCACCAGCCGGGCAAAGAAGGAGGCCCCCACCGGTGCCACCGCATCGTTGAAATCGTATTTCGGATGATGCAGCCCGGCGCTCTCGCCCTGGCCGAGGAACAGGTAGGCGCCGGGGCGCGCTTCCAGCATATAGGCGAAATCCTCCGCCCCCATCTCGCGGCCGCCCTCCGGCTCGACGTTACCCTCGCCCGCGATCTCACGTGCCACGCCGACCGCGAACGTGGTCTTGCCGGCATCGTTGATGGTGGCCGGGTATCCGACCTCATAGTCCAGCTCCGCCGTCACGCCGTAGCTCGCGGCCTGCCCCGCGACGATCTCCTTCATGCGGCGCATCACCATCTGCTGCACCTGCGGATTGAAGGTGCGCACGGTGCCGTTGATATAGGCAGTGCCGGGGATCACATTGTCCACCGTGCCGGTGTGGATCTGGGTGACCGAGACCACCAGATCCTCCAGCGTGTGGTGGTTGCGGCTGACGATGGTCTGGATCGCCTGCGCGATGCCGCAAGCCGCCATCACCGGGTCGCGGGTCTCATGCGGCATGGCGCCATGGCCGCCCTGGCCCTGAATGTGAATGTGGAAAGTATCGACCGCCGCCATCAGCGCCCCCGGCGTGGTCAGGAAACTGCCCTCGGCCATCCCCGGCGCATTGTGCAGCGCATAGACCTCGCCGATGCCGAAACGCTCCATGATGCCCTCTTCCACCATGATGCGGGCGCCGCCGATGGCCTCCTCGGCGGGCTGGAAGATCAGCGCCACGCGCCCCTTGAAGTTGCGCGTCTCGGCCAGGTACTTGGCCGCGCCCAGCAGCATCGTGGTATGGCCGTCATGGCCGCAGGCATGCATGGCGCCGGGATGCTGCGAAGCGTACTCGGCGCCGGTCTCCTCGCTCATCGGCAGCGCGTCCATGTCGGCGCGCAGGCCAATGGTGGGGCCCTCTCCGGCTTCATTCCCCTGGCCGTTGATGATCGCCACCATGCCGCTGGTCGCGATCCCCTCGTGCAGCTCGTCCACACCGAACTCCCGCAGCCGCTCCGCCACGAAGGCCGCGGTCCTGGGCAGCTCCAGCGCCAGCTCGGGGATCTGGTGCAGATGCCGCCGCCAGGCCGTCATTTCCTCGGCGTAATCGGCAATTCGGTTCACGACCGGCATGGGCTGGACTCCTGTGTAAGACTCGCGATGATGCATCTGACACCGAAGCAAGCAGGGCCGCAATGCCTCAAACCGATCTGATCCACGACGAAACCGCCGGCATCGAACGGCTCCTGGAAATCATGCAGCGCTTGCGCGATCCGCAAACCGGCTGCCCTTGGGACGTGGAGCAGGATTTCGCCAGCATCGCGCCCTATACCATTGAAGAGGCGTATGAAGTTGCCGATGCGATCGAGCGCGAGGCCTGGGACGAGCTGAAGGGCGAGTTGGGCGATCTCTTGTTCCAATCGGTCTTCCATGCCCAGATGGCGGCCGAGGCCGGGCATTTCACCTTCCAGGATGTGGTCGCCACCATGTCTGGCAAAATGGTCGCCCGCCACCCGCATGTCTTCGGCGAGGAGTCCCGCGACAAGTCCGCCGAGGAGCAGAGCCGGGACTGGGAAGCGATCAAGGCGGCCGAGCGTGCGAGCCAGGCGCAGAGGGGCACGCTCGACGGCGTCGCCCTCGGGCTGCCCGCGCTTCTGCGCGCCTTCAAGCTGCAGAAACGCGCCGCCCGTGTGGGTTTCGACTGGCCCTCGGCAGACAATGTGATCGCCAAGATATGCGAGGAATGCGCCGAGCTGGTGGAGGCGCGCGACACGCTTTCGCAAACCGAGGTCGAGGAAGAATTCGGTGACCTGCTCTTCGTGATGGCGAACCTCGGCCGCCACCTCGGCGTCGAGCCCGAGGCGGCCCTGCGCCGCGCCAACGCGAAGTTCACCCGCCGTTTCGAGGGCGTGGAGACAAAACTCGCCGCCCGCGGCAAGACCCCCAGGGACAGCGACCTGGCTGAAATGGACGCGCTCTGGGACGCGGTAAAGACAGAGGAGCGCCGCTAAGGCGCCCGCTGCCCCGCGCCGCGGCAAGCCTGACACGGCGTCTTGCGGGCGCCGTCCGCCCCCGCCCTCTTGCGGGCGCCGTCCGCCCCCGCCCTCCTGTCATCTTGCCATAAGTACTCAAACCTCCGCCACCAGCGGCGCAATGTGGCGGCTTCTGCTCTGCCCCGCCCCTATTCTTCTTTGCCCAAATACTCATAACTCCGCCGCCCGCCCCGCGCGCCGCGGCTGGACATTCGATGCCGCGCCTGCGACTGTCCGGCTCTCTAAAGCCGGAACCAAGCCATGAGCCCACGCAAGATCATCATCGACACCGACCCGGGCCAGGACGATGCCGTCGCCATCCTGCTGGCGCTCGCCAGCCCGGAGGAGATCGACCTCCTCGGCATCACCTGCGTCGCGGGCAACGTGCCGCTGGCGCGCACCGCGGTCAACGCGCGGCTGGTCTGCGAGGCGGCGGGGCGTCCGGATGTGAAGGTCTTCGCGGGCTGCAAGGCGCCGCTGGAGCGGCCGCTGGTCACCGCCGAGCATGTGCATGGCAAGACCGGGCTGGACGGGCCGGACCTCTGGGAGCCGCAAATGCCGCTTGCCGGCGGCCATGGCGTGGATTTCATCATCGACACGTTGCGCGACGAGCCTGCGGGCAGCGTCACCCTCTGCCCGATCGGCCCGCTCACGAATATTGCCGCCGCCTTCAACCGCGCCCCCGACGTGATCGAACGGGTGCAGGAGATCGTGCTGATGGGCGGCGCCTATTTCGAGGTCGGCAACATCACGCCGGCGGCGGAGTTCAACATCTACGTCGATCCGGAAGCGGCCGAAACCGTGTTCAAATCCGGGGTGCCGCTCACCGTGATGCCGCTCGATGTCACCCACAAGGTGCTGGCCACCCGCGACCGTGTCGCGGCGATCCGCGCGCTTGGCACCAGGGCCGCCACCTTCACCGCGGATATGCTCGGCTTCTTCGAGCGTTTCGACGTCGCCAAATACGGCAGTGCCGGGGCGCCGCTGCATGATCCCTGCACCGTGGCCTATCTGATCCGCCCCGAGCTGTTCAGCGGCCGCCATATCAACGTGGAGATCGAAACCTCTTCCGAGCTGACCCTCGGCATGACCGTAGCGGACTGGTGGGGGGTCACGGACCGGGTGCCCAATGCGCTGTTTATCGGCGATGCGGATGCGGACGGATTTTTCAAGCTGCTGACCGAGCGGCTGGCACGGCTATGAGCGCAGCCCTGCATCTGGCCCGGCCCGAGCATCTGGACAAGGTGCTGGCGCTGGTCGCGGCCTTCCACGCCGAGACCGGCATTGCCAGCACCGAAGAAGACCGCCGCGCCGGGGTCGAGCCGCTGCTCGACGGCCACCCGTATGGCGCCATCTACCTGATCGGCCCGACCCGCGCGCCGATCGGCTACATTGCGGTGACTTTCGGCTGGTCGGTGGCCTTTGGCGGGCTCGACGGCTTTGTGGACGAGCTGTTCATCCGCCCCGCCGTGCGCGGCCGCGGCATTGCCACCGAAGTGCTGACCACGCTGCCGAAATCGCTGGCGGGCGCCGGGGTGCGGGCGCTGCATCTGGAGGCTGACCGCAGAAATGAGAGCGCGCAGCGGCTCTATGCCCGCACTCGCTTCGAGCCGCGCGAGGATCACGTGCTGATGACCAAGCGCCTCTAGCCCACGTGCAGTCCACGTGCAGTCCACGTGCGCGGGCCTGGCCTCCAGACGACACGCGCGGACC
Organism: Cribrihabitans pelagius; assembly: GCF_048820915.1. Taxonomy (NCBI): domain Bacteria; kingdom Pseudomonadati; phylum Pseudomonadota; class Alphaproteobacteria; order Rhodobacterales; family Paracoccaceae; genus Cribrihabitans; species Cribrihabitans pelagius. The sequence goes on from NZ_JBMERR010000015.1 coordinate 37,259, forward strand.
CGCGGCTGAATGGCCACGGTCCGGCGGCGCGCCGTCCCGCGCTTGAGCAGACCTCCGCACAGTTTTGATCCGCGCCGCTTTTCACGGGAACCTTCGCCGCGCGGCCTGCGTTCCTCTCTCAGCCGCGGCCGCGGTCCCCGGCCGCCGCCCGGACAGTGACAACTAGGAGAACAATGATGACCACCCGTTTGATTCCCGCAATCGCCTGCACCGCCATCCTGGGCCTGGGCGCCTGCACCAACCTCACTCCCGAGCAGCGCACCGTGGCCGGTGTCGCAGGCGGCGCCGCCGCTGGCCTGATTGCCGCCGATGTGCTGGAGGCCGATGACGACTGGCGCCTGATCGCCGCCCTGGGCGGCGCCGCAGCCGGCACCGTGGTGGCGCAGAACAACCAGACACAGCAGTGCGCCTATGCGCGCGGCGACGGCACCTATTACACTGCCGCCTGCTGAGGCATGGCGGGGAATGCCCCGCCTCTGACAAGAAAAGCGGCGCCCTGCCCCGGCCAGGGCGCCGTCTGTTCCGGCACTGGGCCCGTATTCGGGCTCAGACGTCCGGAAGGGGCATGAACCCCATGTAGGAAAGTTGCGCCACCGGATCGTCCGGCGCGGCCGAATGGCCGCTCATTGGATAGGATCCCGTGCTGCTGCATCCCGACAAGGCTGCAAGGACCGCGCAGAGCGCTACTGTCCGGACCATTGTGCGCAGATTATGCGGTATCATGGCCGTTTCCCCTTTCCCGCAGCTGCAAAAGCGCCGCGTGCATTAAATTATCACAAATTCCATCACACGTCTGTGAACCGGGCCACATAGGCGGGCGCCGTGCACAGAGCCGTGCCTGCTGAAAGGGATCGGGAGGGAGTGGCAGCTGGCATAAAGCGTAAGAAAGGGACCGGAACCAACCCGGTGCCTGTCCGTCATGAGGAACACCGCCGCCGCCCCGGAGCGGTGAGCCGCGCATTGCCGGCGCGAGCGGGCGCGATCCGGAAAGGTGCGGCTGGCAATTTCTGCCGGCCGGATCCGTGTTCCCCCGCAAGGGAGCACCCAGCCTGGCCAAATCACCGCCGCGAGGGGCGCGCCGCAATGCGGGGCGGACTGCCGGCCCTGCCCCGCGTTGCAGCACACTCAGATGCGGTTGCGCAGCCGAGATTTGACGCAGCTGTGCCAGAAACGCTTCTCCGCGCTGTTTTGCTGCGGGCGGAAGCTCGCGGACCGCGGCAAGGCTCGCCCAAAGAAAAGCCCCCCGGCCGCAGCGCCGAAGGGCTTTGGGACTGCGAAGCGGCAGAGCCGTCGGCGCTCAGCCCTTCAGGATCGAGCGGCCCGCATATTCGGCCACTTCACCCAGCGCTTCCTCGATGCGGATCAGCTGGTTGTATTTCGCCAGCCGGTCGGAGCGCGCCAGCGAGCCCGTCTTGATCTGGCCGCAGTTGGTGGCGACGGCGAGATCGGCAATGGTGGCGTCCTCGGTCTCGCCGGAGCGGTGGCTCATCACGTTGGTGTAGCGCGCGCGGTGCGCCATTTCGACGGCCTGCAGGGTCTCCGTCAGGGTGCCGATCTGGTTCACCTTCACCAGCATGGAGTTGGCGCAGCCGCGCTGGATGCCGTCAGCCAGACGGGCCGGGTTGGTCACGAAGAGGTCGTCGCCCACCAGCTGCACCTTGCTGCCCAGCTCGTCCGTGAGGGCCTTCCAGCCGTCCCAGTCATCCTCGCCCATGCCGTCTTCGATGGAGATGATCGGGTAATCCTTCACCAGCGCCGCAAGATAGGCGACATTCTCTTCGCTGGTCAGGGTCTTGCCCTCGCCCGACAGCACGTATTTGCCGTCCTTGTAGTACTCGGTCGCCGCGCAATCGAGCGCCAGATAGATCTCCTCGCCAGGCTTGTAGCCGGCCTTTTCGATCGACTTCAGAACGAAGTCCAGCGCCTCGCGGGTGGAGGCGATGTTGGGGGCAAAGCCGCCCTCGTCGCCGATGCCGGTGGAAAGCCCCGCGGCCGAGAGCTCCTTCTTCAGCGTGTGGAAGACTTCCGAGCCCATGCGCACCGCGTCGCGGATGTTCTCCGCCGCCACCGGCATGATCATGAATTCCTGAATGTCGATCGGGTTGTCGGCATGCTCGCCGCCGTTGATGATGTTCATCATCGGCACCGGCAGCACGCGGGCCGAGGTGCCGCCGATGTAGCGGTAAAGCGGCTGGGTGGTGAAATCGGCCGCAGCCTTGGCCACCGCCATCGACACACCCAGAATGGCGTTGGCGCCCAGGCGGCCCTTGTTGTCGGTGCCGTCCAGCTCGATCATCGCGCGGTCGACGGCGACCTGCTCGCAGGCGTCAAAGCCGACGAGCTCCTCGGCGATCTCGCCATTCACCGCGGCAACGGCTTCCAGAACCCCTTTGCCCATGTAGCGGGATTTGTCGCCGTCGCGCTTTTCCACCGCCTCGTATGCGCCGGTCGAAGCGCCCGAGGGCACGGCAGCGCGGCCCATCGTGCCGTCTTCCAGGATCACATCGACCTCGACCGTCGGGTTGCCCCGGCTGTCCAGGATTTCGCGGGCGTGAATGTCGATAATGGTGCTCATCTGTCCGTCCTTGGTTTGGGCCTTGAGGTGGCGCGGTGGCCTGTCAGCGTCATAGCAGCGCCGGTCAAAAAGTAAACTCTGATCGTTACCGCTAACACGCCTTAATCCGGCAGGTTAGGGTTAACAGAAGCCTGTTTGCGCCAACATGCGGCAGATCCCCGCGCGCATCCCCGGCCTTGCAGCAGGGCTCAGGCCGCCGCCAGCGCCGCGCGGCGCGCGCCGCGCGCCAAGCGGCGTTCGCGCAGGAAGGTATAGAGGCCGGAGCCGATGATCAGCGCCGCCCCCGCCAGCGTCAGGGCGTCGGGCCGCTCGCCGAAGACGATGACGCCCGCGAGGATCGAAAACACAAGCCGCGAATAGCGGAACGGCGTCACTGCCGAGGCATCGCCGATGCGCATCGCGGTGACGATGCCGTAATAGCCCATCACCCCGAACAGCACCCCGCCCGCGACCATCGCCCATTGCCCGCCCGTCAGCGACTGCGCCTCCCCCGGCGTCAGCCACAGCAGCAGCGCGCCCGCCGGGATCACCGCGAGGAAGGCCTGAAAGCTCACCACCGAGGAAGGAACGGCGCTGTCCATTACCCGTGTCATCAGGTCGCGGGCGGCGACGCCCAGCACCGCCACCACCACCAGGAGCGCGGCCGGCTCGAAACTGTCGAGCCCGGGGCGGATGATCAGCAAGACCCCGGCAAAGCCTATGCAGATCGCCAGCCAGCGGCGCCAGCCGACCTGTTCGCCCAGGAACAATGCGGCCCCCATGGTGATCACCAGGGGTGTCGCCTGAAACACCGCCGCAACCACCGAGATATCGGCCAGGGCCAGCGCCGAGGCAAAAGAGACGGCCGAGATGGCCTCGGTGCTGGCCCGCAGCACCGGCCGCGCCCGCCAGGCCCGCGGCGCCAGCAGCCGGTGCCCCTGCGCCCGCGCCAGCAGCGCCATCACCAGCGCGCAGCCGGTGCCGAGGCAGATCAGAATCTGCCCCACCGGCAGCGCGCCGGAGAGCTGCTTTATGAACATGTCCTCCAGCGTGAAGAAGGCCATGGCGGCGATCACCATCAGGATGCCGTTGAGGTTATTCATGGCGGTTGTCCTTTGCTGGCGGGTCCCGCGGCCAAGGAACACAGAAGGGCAGGCGCGGGCAACTGCGTTTGCGGCACCGGCCCGCGAATTTCCGTGCGCCCTGTCATCATTGTTCGTGATAGACCGCGAGACTCCGGCTGCCGCGGCAGCCGGAATTTTCAGAAAAATTCCGGTACGGAAAACATCCGTTTTCCGGGCCGTTTTCTTTGCGAGAAAACGGTTTACTGCCGCCTCACTCCGGCTTGCGCGGCACGCCGTAAAGCTCCAGCTTGTGGCCGCGCAGCTCGTAGCCCAGCTTGCGGGCGATCTTTTCCTGCAGTTCCTCGATCTCCGGGTCGCAGAATTCGATCACCTCGCCCGAATTCATGTCGATCAGGTGGTCGTGATGCTCGCGGTCGGCGTCTTCGTAGCGGGCGCGCCCGTCGCCGAACTCCAGCCGCTCCAGGATGCCCGCCTCCTCGAACAGTTTCACCGTCCGGTACACCGTGGCAATCGAGATTGCCGCATCCAGCGCGCTGGCCCGGGCGTAGAGCTCCTCCACGTCCGGATGGTCGTCGCTGTCCTGCAGCACGCGGGCGATCACCCGGCGCTGGCCGGTCATCCGCAAGCCCTTGTCCTCGCAGCGGGAGATGATCGACTCGCCCATCCTGGTCCTCTCGTTTTTCTGGGCTCCCTCTTTACTGGATGTGGCGGGCCGCGCAAACCGGGTTTTCCCGGCCCGCGTCAACCTGGATCGGCCCGGACGCTTGACAAATGCGCGCCGCACCGCCATTTGGGCTCACAGGCATCCCTCCCTGCCGCGTGAGCAGAGACCGCACCGGAGCCGCGCCAGGCGCAGCACGCCATTTCCGGGGTCTAGTGATATGCCGCCATTCCCAAAATCACGCGTGGGGATCTGCAGAGGCCAGCGGCCTGGCATCCGGCCAGCGCCCGCCCGAGGTCCCTGCCCCGCAAGATACCGCTGATACGCAGCGGACACCGGCCCGTGCACAAAGCAGGGCCGTGAAAGGACATACGTGACCGAATTTTCGACCATGGGGCTTCCCGACAAGCTCCTCGCCCGGCTTGCAGAAATGGGCCTCAACGATCCGACCCCGATCCAGTCCCGCGCGATTCCGCATGCGCTGAACGGCAAGGACGTGCTGGGGCTGGCGCAGACCGGCACCGGCAAGACCGCCGCCTTTGGCGTGCCGCTGATCGCGCAGATGCTGCAATATGGCCGCAAGCCCGCCGCCAAGACCGTGCGCGGCCTGGTGCTGGCGCCGACCCGCGAGCTGGCCAACCAGATCGCCGACACCCTGAAAGGGCTGACCGAGAACACCCCGATGAAAGTGGGGCTGGTGGTGGGCGGCGTTTCCATCAACCCGCAGATTGCCCGCATCGCCAAGGGCACCGACATCCTGGTCGCCACCCCGGGCCGGCTGATCGACATTCTCGACCGCGGCGCGCTGGATCTCGGCTCCTGCGACTTCCTGGTGCTGGACGAGGCCGACCAGATGCTGGACCTCGGCTTCATCCACACGCTGCGCAAGATTGCGGCGCTGCTGCCTGCCGAACGCCAGACCATGCTGTTCTCGGCCACCATGCCCAAGCAGATGAACGAGATCGCGGCCAGCTACCTGCAAAGCCCGGTCCGGGTCGAGGTCTCGCCCCCGGGCAAGGCCGCCGACAAGGTCACCCAGTCGGTGCATTTCATCGCCAAGGCGGAAAAGCTGAACCTGCTCAAGGAGCTGCTGGACGGCCACCGCGACGAGCGCGCACTGGTTTTCGGCCGCACCAAGTGGGGCATGGAAAAGCTGATGAAGACGCTGGATAAGGCCGGCTTTGCCGCCGCCGCGATCCACGGCAACAAGTCGCAAGGACAGCGCGAACGCGCGCTCTCGGCCTTTAAGACCGGCGACATCAAGGTGCTGGTGGCCACCGACGTGGCAGCGCGCGGGCTGGATATTCCGGATGTGAAACACGTCTACAACTTCGAGCTGCCGAATGTGCCGGACGCCTATGTGCACCGCATCGGCCGCACCGCGCGTGCGGGCAAGGACGGCGCCGCAGTGGCGCTCTGCGCACCGGACGAGATGGACGAGCTGAAGGCGATCCAGAAAGTGATGAAGATCTCGATCCCGGTTGCCTCGGGACGCCCCTGGGAGGCGATGCCGGATCCGGATGCGCCCGAGGGCAAACCCTCCGGCCGCCGCGGCGGCCCGCGCCGCCGGGGTGGCGGCGGCGGCGGCCGTGGCGGCAAAGCCGGCAGCGGCGGCGGCAAGCCCCGCGCCCAGGGCCAGGCTCCCGGCAGTGCGCACAGCGGCGCCCGCCGCGGCCAGAAGCAGCGGGCCCGATAAGGCGGCCCCGGGCGCTGCCCGAAGGCAAATACCGGAAACCGGGCGGGGCGCATGACATGCGCCCCGTTTTTTTTTCTCTTTGCGGCGATGCCGTTACCGTACGCCAGCGCCTTTGCCCGGGGTGCGCCAGACCTTTGCAGGCGCCGCCCGAAAGACCGCCTGACGGTCCGCGCGCCCTTTCAGCAGTGCGGCCGCCGCGGCCCTGCCCGGGCCAGTACCGCGCGCTCTTGACACAGCGCCATAGCCGCCCTGCCCTGCGCCGCGCAGCGGCGCCCGGCCCAAGGCCGCCAGGGGGCCTTCGGCGGAGCCGGAGACACCCGCGGGCGCGGGAGCCCTCCCCCTCTCGCACGCAACCGTCAAGCGCTTCCTTATGTGAAAGGCGGCGGCGCTACCCTACAGCTCTTGGCAAGTCCGCGCGGAACATGAACTGGCGCAGCAGCCTCAGCTGGCGGCCAGGTCGACCCAGACCGGCAGGTGGTCCGAGGCGATTGGCGCCGGGCGGGCGGCATGCACGCCATGCGCCACCACCTTCAGCCGCTGGCAATGGGCAATCCGGTCCAGCGCGCCCAGCGGCCGCAGCGCCGGGAAGCTGGGTTTGGGCGGCACGAAACGCAAGGCAGGCGCGATATGCTCCAGCACACCGCCGCGGGACCATTCGTTGAAATCGCCCGCCAGCACCACGGCTTCGCCGTGCGCCTCCCGCTCCGCAGCCGCCTGCGCCAGGTGGTGCATCTGCTCGCGCCGCGCCCGCCCCGTCAGCCCCAGATGCGCGCCGATCACCCGTACCGGCCCCAGCGCCGTGCCGAACCGCACCCAAACCGCGCCGCGCGGCTCCAGCCCCGGCAGCGGCAGGTGGCCCTTGGCCTCCAGCTCCACCGGCCCGCGGAACAGCACCGCATTGCCATGCCAGCCGAGCGAGCCCGCGCCGCCCAGGTCCGCCGCCTGCCAGCCGGTCTCCTCGACCAGGAAATGCGGCAGCGCCGCGGGCCGCGGCGGCAGGCGCTTGTCGGCCTCCTGCAGCACCACGATTTCGGCGCCAAGGCCGGAAATCACCTGCAATGTCCGCTCCGGCCGCCGCCGCAGGTCGAGGCCGACGCATTTCTGGATATTGTAACTGGCAACACGCAGCGTATCCGGCTGTCTGGTCTTGGGCATCCGCTTCCCTCTGGCTTTTCTCAGTTTGGCGCAGAGCCAGGGGCGGTGGGAAGGGGTTTCCGCCCGCGGGTAATGCGCGTTTTATGGGCAGGATGGGGCGGGCAGCGCTCGGATTGTCAGGCTTGAGGGGGCTGTCCGCCCCCTCTTGGGCCTTTGGCCCAATTCACCCCCGAGGGTATTTTGGGTCAGAAAGTGGCGTTGCCGGCGGGTCCTTGCCGTTCAGGTGCCGCAGAAGGTGGCTTCGACCTCCTCGCCCGGAGCCGGCGGGCGTTGCAGATCGGCGTGTTCAGGCTGGCTGTCATAGGGGCGCGCCAGCACCTGGTTCAGCCGGTTGAAGGGAGCAAGATCACCCGCGGCGGCGGAGGCGATCATCGCCTCGATCCGGTGATTGCGCGGGATGAACGCCGGATTTGCCGCGCGCATCACCGCTTGCGGGCCGGGCTCGCCCTCCAGCCGCGCCTGCCAGTCCGCGGCCCAGGCCTGGAAACCTTCGTCCTGCGCGAAGACATCTTCCGCGCGGTCCTCGGCCAGGGCGCGGAAGCTGTTGGTGAAGTCGCAGCGCTGCGCTGCCATCAGGTCCAGGAGGCGGGTGATCAGCGCCATGTCGCCGTCGCGCGCCGCGCTCAGCCCCAGCTTGGTGCGGAAGCGGCGCAGCCAGGCTTGCTCGATCAGGGCGGGCATCGCGTGCACGATTTCCGTCGCCTCCTCCACCCCCGCCTGCGGATCGTCGAGCTGCCGGATCAGCGCGGTCGCGAGCTGGGCCAGGTTCCAGACTGCGACGCCGGGCTGGCTGGAATAGGCGTAGCGCCCGCCGCGGTCGATCGAGGAGAATACCGTATCGGGGTGGTAGGCATCCATGAAGGCGCAAGGCCCGTAGTCGATGGTCTCGCCCGAAACAGCGCAATTGTCGGTATTCATCACCCCATGGATGAAGCCGACCGCCATCCAGGCGGCGATCAATTCGGCCTGGGCATCGCGCACCGCCCGCAGAAGGCCCATTGGCCCTTCGGCGCCGGGGTAGTGGCGGGCGATGGCGTAATCCGTCAGCCGCCTCAGGCTGGCAATGTCGCCGCGCGCGGCAAAGACCTGGAAGCTGCCCACGCGCAGGTGGCTTGCCGCAACCCGGGTGAGCACCGCGCCGGGCAGGCCCGCTTCACGCCAGACGGTCTCGCCTGTGGCCACCGCGGCGAGCGCCCGGGTGGTGGGAATGCCGAGCGCATGCATCGCCTCCGAGATCACATATTCGCGCAGCACCGGCCCGAGCCAGGCGCGCCCGTCGCCGCCGCGCGAATAAGGCGTGCGGCCAGAGCCCTTGAGCTGGATATCGCGCCGCTTGCCATCGGTCCCCACTGTCTCCCCCAACAGGATCGCGCGGCCATCGCCAAGCTGGGGATTGTAGGTGCCGAACTGGTGGCCGGAATAGAGCTGGGCCAGCGGTTCGGCGCCTTCGGGCACGGTGTTGCCGGCAAAGACCGCGGCCATGTCTTCTGGGTCTCCCGGGGAGATGCCCATGAGCTGCGCCAGGTCCGCGTTGAAGGCCAGGAGCTTCGGCGCCTCCACCGGCTCGGGCGGCAGTTTGCTGTAGAAGGCCGACGGCAGGGCGGCGTATGTGTTGTCGAAAGGAATGCTGAATGTCATGGCGCAAAGATATGCGCGCCCACAGGATTTACCAGCAGCAAAAGAGAGGAAGAGCCATGCGGGCGCAGGAGATCATCGAACGGCTGGGGCTTCAGCCCCACCCTGAGGGCGGCTGGTACCGGGAAACCTGGCGGGCCGGGAACGCCGGCAGGCCCGCGGCGACCTGCATCTATTTCCTGTTGCAGACGGGCGAGCGCAGCCATTGGCACCGGGTCGACGCGGCGGAGATCTGGCTCTACCACGCGGGCGCGCCGCTTGTGCTGTCGATGGCGGAGAGCGGGGCGGGACCGGCCCGGGACCATCTGCTTGGCCCGGACCTCAGCGCGGGCGCGCCGCAGCTGATCGTGCCGGCGGGCTATTGGCAGGCGGCGCGCAGCACCGGTGATTTCACGCTGGTCAGCTGCGCCGTGTCGCCGGGGTTCGAGTTCGAGGGCTTCGAGCTGGCGGCACCGGGATTTGACATTCCGCGCGGCTGAGGCACACAGAGTTCGCATCCGCCGCCTTGGCCGCAAGACGGGCGGCGCAAATTTCTTCTGAAGAAAATTTGCAAGGAATTCCTGAAAATCCTTGCGCGCCGGCGGCGGCAGCTACTGCCCGGGCCGGCTCACGACTCCGCCGCCCACGCAGGCGCTGACGCCGGTGGTGCCGGGGGCCGAGGTCGGCAGTCCGCGCGCCACCCGCACCGCGAGATGGGCAAAGGCCTGCGCCTCCAGCATGTCGCCGTCGAGGCCTGCGTCTTCGATTATTTTCACCGGACAGTCGAGCGAGACCTTCAGCATCTCCATGAGCACCGGGTTGCGGCGGCCGCCGCCGGTGACCAGCACCGCCCCGGGCGGCTCCGGGCAGTGCTCCATGCCCTGCGCCACCGAGGCCGCGCACATCGCGGTGAGGGTCGCGGCAGCATCGCTATCGCTCAACTCCCGCACCAGTCTGACCATCTCGGCAAAGTCGTTGCGGTCCAGAGACTTGGGCGGCATCCTGGCAAAGAAGGGCTCGGCCAGGAACAACTCCAGCGCGCCCGTCTCGACCTGGCCCTTGCGCGCGACCCTGCCGTCCTCGTCGCAAGGCAGGTCCAGCCGCTCCTGCATCAGGTCGTTGAGCGGCGCGTTGGCGGGCCCGGTGTCAAAGGCGATCAGCGCGCCGGCGTCCTCGGGCCGGGCATGGCGCGGGTCGACATAGGTCAGGTTGCCGACACCGCCGAGGTTCAGGAAGCACAAGGGCCGCGTGGCGCCGATGTACCTGGCGCAAGCGAAGTGGAAGAAGGGTGCGAGCGGCGCGCCCTCGCCCCCCATCGCCACGTCGTCGGAGCGGAAGTCCCAGACCACCGGCTTGCCCAGATGCCCGGCCAGCGCGGCGCCGTCGCCGACCTGCAGAGTGCCCTGCCGCCGGGGCGCATGGGCGAGCGTCTGGCCGTGAAAACCGATGAGCTCCGCGTCCGCATAGGGCGCGAGCGCCTCGGCGTGGGCGCGGGTCGTGACCTCCGCCGCCGCTTCAACTTCGGGGCCCGTCCATTTGCCAAGCCCCGCCCGCAGCACCGCGCGCTCCTCCGTGCTGTAGGGGCGGTAGCTGCTGGCGCCGAAGCCGTGGATGCGGGTGCCGTCGGTCAGCACCATGGCCGCGTCAACCCCGTCGAGCGAGGTGCCGCTCATCGCGCCCAGCGCCCAGACCGCGCCCTGTCTTGCAATGGCCCTGCTCATCGCCTGTCTCCGCTCCAGCCTGTTCCTGCCTCTGCGCCCTGCCCGCAGCGCCTGTCCTGGCGCAGCTGCGGCCGCCTGCGCTTCTTGTAGCCTGCGTTTTTTGCCGGGAAAACAGGTTCCCACCGGGGCCAATGCGTTTTATACAGCCCGACGCATAAACACGAGCCGAGGCATGCCATGACCTACTCACCCAAATCGGACTTCATCGCTGTCATGATGGAACGCGGCTATCTTGCCGATTGCACCGATTACCAGGGCCTGGACGAAGCGCTGATCAAAGGGGTTCAGCCTGCCTATATCGGTTATGACGCCACTGCGCAGTCGCTGCATGTGGGGCATCTGTTGAACATCATGATGCTGCGCTGGTACCAGAAATGCGGCCACAAACCGATCACCCTGATGGGCGGCGGCACCACCAAGGTGGGCGACCCCTCCTTCCGCTCGGATGAGCGCCCGCTGCTCGGCCCCGAGCAGATCGACGCCAATATCGCGGGCATGCAGCAGGTCTTTGCGAAATACCTCGTCTATGAAGGCGACTCCGAGCACCGTGCTACGGAAATGGGCGGTGTCGCCACGGCACAGCGCGCGCTGATGCTGAACAATGCCGAATGGCTGGACGGGCTGAACTACCTGGACTTCCTGCGCGACATCGGCCGCCATTTCTCGGTGAACCGGATGCTGTCGTTCGAGAGCGTGAAATCGCGGCTCGACCGCGAGCAAAGCTTGAGCTTCCTCGAGTTCAACTACATGATCCTGCAGGCCTATGACTTCCTGGAGCTGAACCGGCGTTATGGCTGCATCCTGCAGATGGGCGGCTCGGACCAATGGGGCAACATCGTGAACGGCATCGACCTGACCCGCCGGGTGCTGGAGCAGGAGATCTACGGCCTCACCTCGCCGCTTCTGACCACCTCGGACGGGCGCAAGATGGGCAAGTCGCAAGGCGGCGCGATCTGGCTCAATGGTGACATGCTCTCCCCTTACGGGTTCTGGCAGTTCTGGCGCAACACCACCGACGCCGATGTCGGCCGGTTCCTCAAGCTCTATACCGAGCTGCCGGTGGCGGAATGCGAGCGGCTGGGCGCGCTGCAGGGCTCCGAAATCAATGAGGCCAAGGTGATCCTCGCCAATGAGGTGACGGCGCTTTTGCATGGGAGTGACGCCGCGGCGGCGGCGGAAGCCACCGCGCGCGAGGTCTTCGAGAAGGGGGGCGTCGGCGAGGACCTGCCCACCCTGACCCTGAGCCCCGCCGATCTGGGCGAGGGTCTGTCGGTCGTGCAGCTGATCGTGAAATCCGGGCTGGCAAAATCCGGCAAGGAGGCAAAGCGGCTGATCGCCGAGAACGGCGCCCGGCTCGACGACAAGCCGCTGACCGACGCAGGGCTGATGATCGACGCAGGCGCTCTGGCAGCACCCATCAAGCTCTCCGCCGGTAAGAAGCGCCACGCGCTGGTGCAGCTGGCAGGCTGAGCCGTCTGCTTCTGGGCCGGCCAGTCCGGGCGGTGTCAAGGGGCCGCGTTCAAGCCTTGGGAGAAAGGGAGCCTTGTGTTCCCTTTTTTCGTGCCCTTCCGCCCCCCAGCGGCCCCCTCCCGTCCGCTCCGGACCCATCGGAGATGGATCCTCACAGTTGGGCCGGGCGCCGCGCTGACGAGCAGCGCGGGCTCGACTGGTGCCGATGCAGCGGCCCTGGCGGAGCACGGGCCGCGCCGGAGCAGCCAAGGTTCGAGAACCCGCGGTATCATAAACTCAGCCGCCAGCTGTGCTCCGGCGGCTATGGGCCTGCCATGGGCAGCGGCCTTCGGCAGGTGATGCGGGACCCCCCTCCGCCCCGGCGCACGGGATGCTTGGGAACCCGCTTTCAGCGAGGCTTCCGTGCTTGCCGCGACGAAGCAGGTACTGCCGGGGTTGCAGGCGGCTTCGGCTGCGGCCGCAAACGTGCGCTCTGGCCATGCGCGGACCGGCAGCTGCACTCGCGCCAAGCCGGGCGCTTGGGCCATACGCTGCGGTCAAGACCAGGAGCTGGTGAAGCGCTTTCCGGCCGCATACCTGCGCGCGCTTCCGCTGGACTGTGGCGCCCGGCCGCCGAGACTCCCGCGTGGGGGACATCCGCATGCACACCACCGCTGGACCGCGCCGCGCAGCGGCGCCCGGCCCAAGGCCGCACAGAAGGCGGAGTGGCGCAGCCAGTCCGCCTGCGGGCGCGGGAGCGCGCCGGCCGCCATCCTCCGCGTCCGCCGCGCCGCTTTCCGGCACTTACCGCAGGCACGGCGGACGACTTGGCCGCTCCCGAGTGCCTTCGGGTCCAGTCTGGGCGCAGTGTGCCGCGCGCTTGGGACCCGGTCCGCACGGGCTTGACGCGGCGTTCCGGCCTGGCGCTCCGGCGCCCTATTCAGTCGTCGGCACGCTCCCCTGACCGATCAGGACAGCAGAACCTGCAACAGCGTCAGGATCAGGAACACCGGCAGCGACAGCGCCGTGGCGAGCAGAGTGGCAGCGGCCTTGGTCATCCGCGGCGCGGGGGCGGCCTGCCCCAGGATCCGAGTCGTTTTTTTCATGCCCCAGATTAACCGCCATTTAGGTTTCGGAGCCGTAAACAGGTGTATGCTCGATTTCCAGACTGCCGCCGCCATGCCCCGTCAGCCCGCCTGCAGCGGCGCCCCGCGCGCCCTTCAGCAAACTCCCGAATTCACCCGCGCCCTGTGCGCCTGCGGGCAGCGGCCGCTGGTGCTCGCCCGGCTGCAAGACACGGTGGTGCTGCGCCGCCGCCTGCCCTGCGGACTCAGCGCCGCGATGGTGGCCCGCGCCCGCCTCGAAAAACCGTCGCAGCTCCTGGAGATGCTGCGGGAGGAAGGTCTGCGCCGCACGCCGGTGATCCTGTCGCCCGAGGCCCCGGCGCCGGAGCTTGCCCGCCTCGGCGCGGTGCCGCTGATGAGCCCGGCCCATGCCGCGCTGCTCGCGCTCGACCCGGACCCGGAGCGCCGCCGCGCCGCGCTGCACCAGAAGTGGCGCAACCGGCTGAAGCGCGGCGAATCGCATGGGCTCCGGCTTACCCGGCAGAACCTGCCCCTCGACCCCGGCCACTGGCTGTTTGCCGCCGACAGCGCGCAGCAGGCGGCGCGGCGCTACCGCAGCTGGCCCATCGCCCTGACGCTGGCCTATGCGCGGGAGAACAAAGGCCAGGCGAAGCTGTTCCAGGCCCACGCGGGGGGCGAGGCGGTGGCCGCGGTGCTGATCCTTACCCATGGCAGCAGCGCCACCTACCACCTCGCGCAGGCGACGGACCGCGGTAAGGCGCTCTGCGCGCCAAACCTCTTGCTGTGGGAGGCGATGTCCTGGCTGGCGGCCCGCGGCTGCAGGCAGCTGGATCTGGGCGTGATCAATACCGAGGACGCGCCCGGGCTTGCCCGTTTCAAGCTCGGCACCGGCGCCCGCGCGCACCGGCTGGGCGGCACCTGGGCCTTCTGGCCGCCGGTTGGCCGCCTGCTGCGCCCGCTTGCGCGGCTTGACAGGGGGCTGATGTCGGCCTGAGCGGCTGCTCCTCTTTTCCCTGCGGGCCTGTTTTCCCTGCGGGCTTGGCCCATGCTGCGGGCCCTGCCCTTCAGCCTCTGACTGGCGGGCGGGCATTTTGCCAGCGCGCCGCCCGGCGGTGCCCGGAACGCATCCCCGCAGCAGGCGCCCTAGCGGGGACAGTGGAGCGCAGAGCCGCGGTTTCGCTGCCACCGTCCCGGCTGCGTCCGGCAGCGCCTCGGCTTCAGGGTGCCGCCCCGCGCGCGGCCCGCTCCCTTTGGCACCCGCCGCTTTGACTGCCCACTGCCCGCGCGCCCGTGCCGCTGGACAGGAAGGTCCCGGCGCCGTTATATGAACACATGTTCAAATAACGGGAGGAGCCCCGCTCATGAAACTTGCAGATACTGCCGCCGTCATCACCGGCGGTGCCTCCGGCCTTGGCGAAGCCACCGCGCGCCATTTTGCGGACGCGGGCGCGCAGGTGACGATCCTGGACCGCGACGCCGAGCGCGGCAAAACGGTGGCCCAAGAGATCGGCGGCCATTTCGTGGAGACCGACGTGACCGACGAGATCTCTGTCGCCCGCGCCATTGCCTTTGCCGCCGGCAAGATGGGCAAGATCACGGCCTGCGTGAACTGCGCGGGCATTGCCTATGGCATCAAGACCGTGGGCAAGGACGGCCCGCACCCCTTCGACGCCTTCAAGCGCACGCTGGACATCAACCTCGCAGGCACCTTCAACGTCGCGCGGCTTGCGGCGGTGGAGATCGCCAAGAACGCACCCGAAGCAGACGGCGCCCGCGGAGTGATCATCAACACTGCCTCGATCGCGGCCTTTGACGGCCAGAAAGGCCAGGCCGCCTATGCCGCCTCCAAGGGCGGTGTGGCCGGCATGTGCCTGCCGATGGCACGCGACCTCGCCTCCACCGGCATCCGGGTGATGACCATCGCGCCCGGCATCTTCATGACGCCGATGCTGGCGGGACTGCCGGAAGAGGTGCAGCAGCAGCTCGCCGCCGATGTGCCGAACCCGCCGCGTCTGGGCGATCCGGGCGAATACGGCCGCCTGGCGGGGTTCATCGTCGAGATGGGCTATCTGAATGGCGAGGTCATCCGCATCGACGGCGCGCTGCGGATGCGCTGAAGACGCGCCTTGGGGTCCTTGGGCCGGCTGCGGCGCCTTCGCGGTGCAGATTTGGGCTCCAAACTGCGTCTTACTTAAAATCCTGGTCCGGGCCGAAAGCCCGGGCCGGGCGCGGCCTTCCAGCTGCGCGCATTGACAAGCGCCCGCCCGCCAGTCTCCACTGCCGTAAGAGGGAGGCCGCCATGAGCCCAAGCGAACGCCAGAAGATGCAGGCCGGCGATTGGTACAGCTGCCTTGACCGCGAACTGGAAGCGCTGCGCCATCGGGCCCGGCTGGCGGTGCACCGGCACAATAGCGCGGTCCCCGATCCCGCCTGCCGCCTGAGCGCGCCGCTGGCGGCGCTGTTTGCCGGATACGGCGAGGACTGTTTCATCGAAGCGCCCTTTCACTGCGCCTATGGCTTCAACATCACGCTGGGCAGCCGGGTCTATCTGAATGCGGGCTGCACCATCCTCGACAGCGCGCCGGTGCGGATCGGCAATGGCTGCCTTTTGGGGCCGGGGGTGCAGATCTACTGCGCCCAGCACCACAAGGACCCGGACCTGCGCGCCAAGGGGCTGGAGACGGCCCGGCCGGTCAGCCTGGGCGCCGGGGCCTGGATCGGCGGCGGCGCGATCCTGCTGCCGGGCATCACCATCGGTGAGAGGGCCATCGTTGGCGCGGGTGCGGTCGTCACCCGCAATGTGGCCGCGGGCGGCACTGTTGCCGGTAACCCGGCCCGGCAGATACCCGGTCCGGACGCGTGACCGGAACACGCGGCAAAGCTCATCTGACAGAAAAAGTGAAGAATTCCCGGCAACCATCTGATCTTCAGGATTCTTCACGCGGCGCATGACTGCTGCGCCACACCCGTCAACCGGCTGCTCCCGCCCGCGCTAGTGGCCTTGCGGCCCCATCGCGCCGTTGGGCCAGGCGCCGCGCCAAAGGCGCGGCGCGGGTCGCGCCGGTCGCTGCCCGGGGCGAAATATCTCCCGCCTGGCAAGCGGCTCAGCCTTCGGCCTTCTCCTCCAGGAGCAGCCATTCCTCCTCGGCGGCGGCGAGTTTTTCCTGCCGTTCCACCAGCGCCGCGGTGGCCTTCTTGAACTTCATCGGCTCGCGGGCGAACAGCCCGGGGTCCGCCATCAGTTCCTGCAGCTTGCCGATCTCCGCCTCCAGCCGCTCAATCTCGCCCGGCAGCGCCTCCAGCCGGTGCTTTTCCTTGAAGCTCAGGCCGTCCTTGGGCTGGCTGTCCTGTTTCGGCTTGGGCTTGGCGGGCTTCGGCTTGCCGGCCTTCTCAGCCTTCTCTGCGCCCTCTGCGGGCGCGCGCTGTGCGAGGTAGTCGCTCCAGCCGCCGGCATAGGCGGTGGCCCCGCCGCCGCCTTCCATCGCAATCGTCGTGGTGGCGACGCGGTCGAGGAAGTCGCGGTCGTGGCTGACCAGCAGCACGGTGCCGTCATAGGCGTCGAGCAGCTCCTGCAGCAAATCCAGCGTCTCCACGTCGAGATCGTTGGTGGGTTCGTCCAGCACCAGGAGGTTCGACGGCCGCGCCATCAGCCGCGCCAGCAGGAGCCGCGCCTTCTCGCCGCCCGAGAGCGAGCGCACCGGCGCACGGGCCTGGCGCTCGTCGAACAAGAACTCCTTCAGGTAGCCCACCACATGTTTCGGCTGGCCGCGCACCATGACCTGATCGGCCTTGCCGGAAATCCCCAGCAAGGGATCCGCGGTCAGGTTCTCCCAGAGGCTGGCATCGCCATCGAGCTGATCGCGGGTCTGGTCGAACAGCGCGATTTCCAAGTTGGTGCCCAGCCGCACCTCGCCCGCATCCGGCGCCGTCTGCCCCAGGAGGATTTTGAGGAGGGTGGTCTTGCCCGCGCCGTTGGGGCCGACAAAGGCCACCCGGTCGCCCCGCTGCACCTTGATCGAGAAATCGCGCACGATCTCCTTGCCGTCAAACGCCTTGGCAAGGCCCGCGGCCTCGATCACCTTGCGTCCGGATTTGGGGCCTGCGTCCAGCGCCATCTCCGCGGCACCCTGGCGCTTGATCTGGGCGGCGCGCTCCGCTTTCAGATCGTGCAGCGCGCGGACCCGGCCCATGTTGCGCTTGCGCCGGGCCGAGATGCCCTCCACCGCCCAGCGGCTTTCGGATTTGATCAGCCGGTTCAGCTTGTGGCGCTGCTGGTCTTCTTCTTCCCAAAGCTTGTCGCGCCAGGCCTCGAAATCCTCGAATCCCTTTTCCTGGCGGCGCACCTGGCCGCGGTCGATCCACAGCGTGGCGCGGGTCAGCGCGCGCAGGAAGGCGCGGTCGTGGGAGATCAGCACGAAGGCGGTGCGGGTGGATTTCAGCTCATTCTCGAGCCAGGTGATCGCCTCGATGTCGAGGTGATTGGTGGGCTCGTCCAGGAGCATCAGCTCGGGCGCCTCGGCCATCAGCTTGGCGAGTGCCGCGCGGCGGCGCTCGCCGCCCGAGGCGGTCCCGACCGGCCGCGCCGGGTCGAACTTCAGGCCTTCGCCCGCGCGCTCCACCTTGTACATCTCGCCCGGATCCAGCGCGCTGGCGGCAAAATCGCCGAGCGTGGCAAAACCCTCCATCCTGGGGTCCTGCTCCATGTAGCCAACCGATTTGCCCGGCGGCACCACGATGGAGCCCCGGTCGGGCTCAACCAGCCCCGCCATCACCTTCATCAGCGTGGATTTTCCCGAGCCGTTGCGGCCCACAAGCGCAACCCGGTCGCCGGGCTGCACCACCAGATCGAGATCGGCGAAAACCGGCTCACCCCCGAAGGTGAGGGAAATGCCGGACATCTGCAAAAGAGGAATACGTGCCATGGCAGCCAGCTAAACCGGGCAGCAGAGCGCGTCAACGGCTGTCAAGCGGACGGCGCCGCGCGCGCCACCGCGGGCCAAGGCCGAAGGCCGCCGCGCATCGCCCAAAAGCAGGTCAGTATTCTGCATTGAGAACCACCACGCCTAACGGGCACTTCCAATTCTTCCCCGGCTCAGCCTGCCGCGGCGCGCAGCAGCCGCTTGCGGGCGGCAGGGATGGCCGCGATCTCGAGGCCGGTGAACACATGCAGCGTGTTCATTTGCCGGTCCACCACCGCGTGGTCGCTGACCCAGCCGCCCATCGCGAGGTAGCTGCGCAACAGCGGCGGCAGGCGGCGCAGCGCCTCGGCGGTATCAGGACCCGCGCCCGCCGCCGCAGCGAAATGGTGCAGCTCCGCCGCCTTCTCGCCAGGCCGCCAGCGCGGCGGCGCGAGGTGGCGCCGGCGGAGCCAGGCAAAGGCTGCGCTGTACTCCGCCGGGTCTGTCCCCGCAAACGACGCGCAGCCAAACAGCAGCCCCGCCCCCGCCCGGTCCACCAGCAGGGCAAGCGCGCCCCAGGCCAGCCGCAGGATATCCGCGTCGCGCTGCGCGGGATCAATGCAGAAACGGCCGATCTCCGCCATCGGCGCGGCATAGCCCTGAAGCGCGCCGAGGTCATAGTTCTGCGCGGAATAGCTGCGCGCCACCCCGGCGCCGCTCTCCAGAAGCAGCAGGCGGAAGCAACACAGGAGCCTGCCGTCCAAATCCTCGATCAGCACATGGGAACAGATCTCGTCGTAGCGGTCCAGCCCCGCCGCCCGGCTGCCGAAACAGCGCAGGCGCAACGCCTCCGCCGCCGCCAGATCCGCCGCGCCACAGGCCAGACGCGCGCGCAGGCGCCCCTTTTCCAGCAGCATCGCGGGATCGGCCATGACGCACCTTTCCTATGCGGAAGCGGACCCTATTCGTCGCCCAGGATCTGGCCCGCGCCAAAGTTGCCGAGGTTGCCCAGAAGCTGGCGCAGGAAGGTGTTGTCCTGCACGCTGGAGCTGGTTACCCGGCGCTCCAGCGGCACCACGCGGCCGTCTGCGAGGCTGTAGCGCTCCACCGCCTGCACCACGCCCGCGGTGTCAAAGCTGATCGCCACCAGATCGCGCGCCACCGGCTTGGGCTCGGCTGCGCCATAATGGCGGAAGCGGGTTGCCACATAATAATAGCCGCTGTCGTTCAGCACGCCGGTGGAGGACGGCACTCCGATGCTCTCGGCCACGGAATCGCGGGTGTCGACACCGACCACAACCTCGTCCAGCAGCCCGGGCGCGGGCACGTAGCCGTGCTTGCGGTAGACCGCCGCGCAGCCCGCCAGCGCCACCGCCGCGGCTGCCATCACTACGCCGCGCAGCACCGTCTTGGTGTGAAACGCCTTTGCCAATATCCTGCCCCCCAAGCATCCGCACCTTTGCGCGGCTTGAATACGTCTTTGAACCCGATTACCTAATGACCGCTTCCGGTTCAAGAAACGAAAGACTCCGATCATGTCTGACAGCACCGCCTTGCGGGTCGCGGATCTGCCGCAGAACGCCGCGACCGCCTTTGATATCCAGCCCTGCAGCGAGGAGCTGGCGGCGCTGGCCCGTGACCTGGGCATCAACACCCTGCGCAAACTCCGCTTCACCGGCGAACTGCGCGCCCGGGGCAAGCGCGACTGGCAGCTGAAGGCGCATCTGGGTGCCACCGTGGTGCAGGATTGCGTTGTGACGCTGGAGCCGGTCACCACCCGCATCGAGGAAGAAGTGGAGCGCGTCTACCTCGCCCGCTTCGAGACGCCGGACGAAACCGAAGCCGAAATGGCCGAGGACGACCGCAGTGAGCCGCTGGGCACCCATATCGATCCGGCCGCGGTGATGGCCGAGGCGCTGGCGCTCCATATTCCCGCCTACCCGCGCAAGGAGGGCGCCGAACTGGGTGAGGCAGTTTATGCCGAACCGGGTGTCACCCCGATCCGCGACGAGGATACCAAGCCTTTTGCGGGCCTGGCAGCCCTGCGCGGCCAGCTCAAGGGCAGCGAAGATGATGGCGAAGACGGCGGCGGGACCGGCTCGGGCGGCAGCGCCTGAACGGCAAAATCTGCGCGCAAGGCAAATCGCATCTGGCGCCGGGCGCCGCTCTGCCCTAAAAAACCGCTTGCGCCGCAGGAGATTCGCAGTATTTTCGCGCGCTCATCGGGATTTTTGGTTGGACATTGCTTGGGCCTATGCCTAAACGCGCGTCACGACCGATCGAACACCAAAACTAACCGCGCCGCGGGGGATGGCCCCAAGGCCCCAGCAGACAAAGGTTGAGACATGGCCGTCCAACAGAACAAAGTATCCAAATCGCGCCGCAACAACCGCCGCGCGCACGATGCACTGGTTGCTGCCAACCCCAACGAATGCGGCAACTGCGGCGAACTGAAGCGCCCGCACCACGTGTGCCCCTCCTGCGGCCACTACGATGACAAGGAAGTCATCGCAGCTGCAGACGAAATCGAGATTGACGAGGACGCGGCGTAAGCCCGCACCCTCCCCCTTGATGCCAGGCAGGCTTTCGCATGACGGGTAAACCCGCGCAAAATCAGGCAGAAGCCGGCCGCATCATTATTTCGGTTGACGCCATGGGCGGAGATGCCGGCCCCGCGGTTGTGGTGGCCGGCATTGCCATGTCCGCCGAACGGAACCCGGACATCGGGTTCATCCTGCATGGGCCGGCCGCCGAGCTGGAACCCCTGGTTGCCAGGAAACGCGTGCTGAAAGGCCGCGTCGAGATCCGCGATGCGGACAAGGTGGTGACCATGGAGGACAAGCCCAGCCAGGTGATGCGCAACGGCAAGGGCACCTCGATGTGGTCCGCGCTGGATGCGGTGAAAAGCGGCGAGGCGGCGGGAGCGGTCTCCTGCGGCAACACCGGCGCGCTGATGGCGCTGTCGATGCTGCGGCTGCGCAAGCTGCCGGGCATCAACCGCCCGGCCATCGCGATCCTGTGGCCCTCGCGCAACCCGCAGGGCTTCAACGTGATGCTCGACGTCGGCGCCGACGTGAAGGCGGATGCCGAGGATCTATTGCAATACGCGCTGATGGGCACGTCTTACGTGCGCAATTCCATGGATATTGCCCGGCCCCGGGTCGGGCTGCTCAATGTGGGCACCGAGGAGCACAAGGGCCGCGCCGAACTGAAGGAAGCGCACCGGCTGATCGCCGCGAGCGCAGACGCCGCGAGTTTCGAGTTCACCGGGTTTGTCGAGGGCAGCGACATTCCCGGCGACACCGCCGACGTGATCGTGACCGACGGCTTCACCGGCAACGTCGCGATCAAGACCGGCGAAGGCACCGCCAGCCTGATGCGCAGCGCGCTGCGCCAGGCGTTCGAATACTCGGTGCTGTCGCGCATGGCGGCACTCCTGGCGGTCACCTCGCTCAGGCGGCTGTCCAAGCGAATGGACCCGCGGCGGGTGAACGGCGGCGTCTTCCTCGGCCTCAACGGCACCGTGGTGAAATCCCATGGCGGCGCCGATGCCATGGGGGTCTCCGCCGCGGTCAAGCTCGCCTACCGCCTGGCGGAGCAGGGATTCGCCGAAAAACTGGCCGCACGGGTTGCATCTGCCGGCGGGCTTACCCAAGATAATATAGACAAAACGGCCCCCCGCACCCTGCGGACGGCCAGCAAAAAAGACTGACAAAGGCAGGCACTCGAATGACGCTACGTGCGGTAGTTGTAGGCACAGGCCACTATCTCCCTGAACGGGTGGTTGAAAACGCTGAATTCGAAGCCACGCTCGACACTTCGGACGAATGGATCCGCAGCCGGTCCGGCATCGAACGCCGCCATTTTGCCGCCGAAGGGGAGACCACCTCGGACATGGCCACCAAGGCCGCCGAAGCCGCCTTGGCGGATGCCGGTCTTGCGGCCGGTGACATCGACGCCATCGTGGTGGCTACCTCTACCGCGGACCTGACCTTTCCTTCCGCCGCAACCATGGTGCAGGCGCAGCTGGGCATGACCAAGGGCTTTGCCTTCGACGTGCAGGCGGTCTGCGCCGGTTTCGTCTATGCGCTCACCAACGCCAACGCGCTGATCGCCTCAGGCCAGGCGCGCCGGGTGCTGGTGATCGGGGCCGAGACCTTCTCCCGCATCATGGACTGGAGCGACCGTTCCACCTGCGTGCTGTTCGGCGATGGCGCCGGTGCTCTGCTGCTGGAAGCGCAGGAGCTTTCCGGCAGCAACAAGGACCGGGGCGTGCTGGCGACCGACCTGAACTCCGACGGCCGCTACAAGGACCTGCTTTATGTCGATGGCGGCGTTTCCACCGGCACCTCGGGTTTCCTGCGCATGCAGGGCAACCAGGTGTTCCGCCACGCGGTGGAGAAACTCGCCTCTACCGCGAACACCGCGCTGGAGCGGGCCGGGCTGGACGCCTCGGATGTGGATTGGATTGTGCCGCATCAGGCCAATATCCGCATCATTCAGGGAACCGCCAAGAAAATGGGCCTGAGCATGGACAATGTGGTCGTTACGGTTCAGGATCACGGCAACACCTCCGCCGCCTCCATTCCGCTGGCGCTGTCGGTCGGCAAGGCGCGCGGCCAGATCAAGGAAGGCGACCTGGTCGTGACCGAAGCCATCGGCGGCGGCCTGGCTTGGGGCGCGGTGGTGCTGCGCTGGTAGCAGCCGCGCGCTGAATTTGCGCCTGCAATTCATTGATATTGACAGGTAAATTCCCCCCGCCCTATGCTTTGGCAAAACAGCGGGGATTGGAATGGGCGAAAAAACACTGACGCGAATGGATTTGAGCGAAGCCGTTTTCCGGGAAGTGGGCCTGTCGCGCAACGAAAGCGCCCAGCTCGTGGAGAGTATGCTGCAACACATGTCGGACGCCCTGGTGCGCGGTGAACAGGTGAAGATCTCCTCGTTCGGAACTTTCAGCGTGCGGGACAAATCGGCCCGGGTCGGGCGCAACCCGAAAACCGGCGAGGAGGTACCGATTCAGCCGCGCCGGGTGCTGACCTTCCGGCCGTCCCACCTGATGAAAGACCGCGTGGCAGACGGCAACCGTAAGTAACGGGACCAATAGGCCATGTCGAAATCACCGGACGCGTTCCGCACCATCAGCGAAGTTGCGGATTGGCTGGGGGTGCAGGCGCATGTCCTGCGCTTCTGGGAAAGCAAGTTCACCCAGATCAAACCCGTCAAGCGCGCGGGCGGGCGGCGCTATTACCGCCCCGCCGACATGCAGCTTTTGGGCGGCATCAGGAAACTGCTGCACGAAGACGGCATGGCGATCAAGGAGGTGCAGGCGCTGCTGCGCGATTCCGGCACCGCCCATGTCGCGGGTTTCTCCGCGCCGCTGGACGGGGTCTCCCAGACTTCTGAGGACGCATCGGCTGTGTCTGCCGCCGTCCGGGATGAGGGCGCGCCGGCCGCACAGGAGACCCTGGCCGCGTCCGGCGCCGGCGTGCTGCCCTTTGCCGCCGCCGGGCACGCGGAAGTTCCGCGCCAGGCTGCATCGGGCTCCGGCGGAACTGCGCAGGAGCCGCCAGAGCCGGAGCCCGCACACCCGGAACCCGCGCCCCCGGAAACGCCTGCCCCCGAAACGCCGTCACCCGAGGTGCCCGCACCGGACGCCCCGGAGCCCAAAACCCCTGGTCCGGAAGTGCCATCGCCCGGCAGCCCCGGTCCGGACGCGCCGGAACCCGCGCCTCCGGGGCCGGAAATCCCTGCGCCCGATGCGCCCCAACCGGAGACGCCAGGCCCCCGAACGCCTGCGCCGCAAGACCCGGAGCCGGAACCTCCTGCGCCTGAAATCCCAACCCCCGGAACCCCCGGTCCCGATGCACCGGCGCCAGCCGCCCCGGAGCCGGAAATCCCCGCGCCCGATGCGCCCGGCCCGGAAATCCCCGCGCCCGGTCCCCGCACGACCGCAGCGTCCGGCAGGGAAATCTCCGCTCTTGACGCCGCCGGGCCGGAACTGCGCCCGCAAGCCGCCCCTGCCCCTGCAGATGCGCCGGCAGAGGCAGCTGCCGCCCGAACCGCACAGCCAGCGGCACCGGAATCCGCCGACACCGCCATGCCCGGTGCAGGGACCGGGAACGGCGCACCATCTTCTGACACCGCAAGCCCCGACGGACCGTCCCCCGCCCAAAGCGCCTCCGCAGCGCCCGCGGCTGCTGGCACTGCGGCCCCAGCGTCTGCGGCGCAGACTGCCAATACCGAAACACCCGCGGACGCGGCGCCTTCCGGAAGCGCCGCTGCGCCTGCGCCGTCTTTCGCCGGTGCGGCCGAACCGGCCCAGAACAGCGGCTCGCCCTGGTCGGGGAACGCCGACGCAGCGGATTCCGGCCAGCCCGCGTCGGCACCGGCCGCACCGGTGGCGGGAACAGCCGGACCTTCCGACGCGGCACGTTCCTTCTCGCCTCCCCCGCCCGCTCAGCCAGGCCCGGCCGGGCCGCCCGCGGCAGAGACGGCAGAGCGCGGGTCCGCCGCTCCGCAGCAACCCGATGTTGCGCAGACAGACCTGCCCTTCTTCGATGCGGAGGCCGAAGCAGAGCAGGCAGAGGACGATGGTGCAGATGACCTTGCACTGGCCGCGGCCGCCGGGCTGATCGCGGATGAGCCCCTGGCGTTTGACACCGCCGCCTCCGGCCCTGCAGAGGAGCAACCGGCAGACACCGCGCCATCCGCCGATCCCGCGGCCGGCTTCCCGCCGCAGGATCTGGACCCGGCCGCCAAACTGGTGGACGCGCTGCAATTCGCCTCGGGCTTTGATGCCGCCGGGGCGGAATCGGACGCGGAGACGGAGCCGCAGGCAGCAGTAGAAGCCGAGGAAACCACGGACCCGCAGCCCGCAGGCGAAGCCGCCCCCGCTCCGCAAGAGGATGCCGGAGCGGACGCCGCGCCTGCTGTTGACCTGCAGCCGGAGCTGAAGCCGGGGCGTGCCGCAGAGGACGCCGTGGACGCTGCCTTCATTGCCGAAACCTTCCCGGCGAGCGTATCGGCCACCGCCGCCGGCACAGAGACTGGGGACCGGCACGAACCGGCAGCCAGTATGCCAGAAGCGGCCCCGGTGTCCGATTTGGACACGCCCCCGGACAGCCCCGCGCCCGCCGGACCCACTGCAGAAGCCGCGCCGGAGCCACCCGCGCAAGCGGCGCTGCGCCCCGGGGTGCTTGCCCATCTGGCCGCGGTGCGCCGCTTGCCGCCGCAGGCCCTGGCCGATGCCTCCGCCTGTGCTGAAGCGCTCAGGGCATTTGCGCACCGCGGCTGAGGCTTGCCGCTAACACACTCTGGCGGCTGAATTTTGTGGATAGGCGGAAAAAAATCTGCTTGCCCCTCTTGCCCCCGCCGGGAAAACCGGTAGAACGCTCCTTAACGGGCTATGGCGCAGCCTGGTAGCGCGTCCGTCTGGGGGACGGAAGGTCGCAGGTTCGAGTCCTGCTAGCCCGACCAACAAAACGCCCGGGTGCATCGGCACCCGGGCGTTTTGTTTTTTCCTCCGCTTTTTCAAAGCCATTTGCAGATTGCACGAAACGGCGGTATCGGCCAGCATCACTGCCAGCGGCCCGCAGATAGGAATTTGATCATGACCGGCGTATTGCCCAGCCAAGCCATTGAAACCATGCTGTCGCGCGAGGAAATCACCCTCAGCGCGCCGCAGGTGGAGGGGCAGGTGCAGCCCGCGAGCCTGGACTTACGGCTGGGCCAGGTGGCTTACCGGGTGCGGGCGTCGTTTCTGGCGGGCCAGGGCAGCAGCGTCTCCGACCGGCTGAGCGAGTTCGAGATGCACCGGATCGATCTCGCCGGCGGTGCGGTGCTGGAGAAGGGCTGCGTCTACGTGGTGCCGCTGATGGAGGGGCTCGACCTGCCCGCCTCGGTCTCGGCCGTGGCCAACGCCAAGAGCTCCACCGGGCGTCTGGACCTGCTGACCCGCACCATCACCGACGGCGGCGAGGAGTTCGACCGGATCAAGCCGGGCTACAAGGGCCCGCTTTATGCCGAAATCTGCCCGCGCTCGTTCTCGGTGCTGGTGCGGCCGGGGATGCGGCTCAACCAGATCCGTTTCCGCGCGGGCCAGGCGGTGCTGTCGGATGCCGAGCTGAAGATGCTGCACGCGGGCACGCCGCTGGTGGACGGGCCTGCGGTGATCGAGGACGGCCTCGGCTTCTCCGTCGACCTGCGCCCCGAGGGCGCCGATCTCGTCGGCTACCGCGCCAAGCCGCATACCGGCGTGATCGACCTGGACCGTGTCGGCCATTACGACCCGCAGGACTACTGGGAGGAGGTGCGCAGCCGCGACGGCCGCATCATCCTGGACCCCGGCGCCTTTTATATCCTGGTGAGCCGCGAGGCGGTGCATATCCCGCCCGGCTTCGCCGCCGAGATGGCGCCCTACCTTGCCATGGTGGGCGAGTTCCGGGTGCACTACGCGGGTTTCTTCGACCCCGGCTTCGGCCATGACGCGGCGGGCGGCACCGGATCGCGCGGGGTGCTGGAGGTGCGCTGCCACGAGGCGCCGTTTGTGCTGGAGCACGGCCAGGTGGTCGGGCGGCTGGTCTACGAGAAGATGGCCGACGTGCCGCAGCAGCTCTACGGCGCGGGGATCGCGTCGAACTACCAAGGCCAGGGGCTGAAACTGTCGAAGCATTTCAAGTCGCCGGGCTGACCTCCTCACAATAAGGGCAGCGCCGGAACCTCGAGGAGGGTGCCGTCGCGCATTCTGCGAATGCAGCCCCGGAACAGAAAGCTGTCCTTCTACAACGGAGGGCAGCGCCCGGCCCTGGGTGGGTGCGAAGCGCCCTCCCGCGGGGAGGGTCGGGCGCTGCCCGGCCTTCAGCCGGGCGGTAGGTTCGCGGACAGCGCTCCGCCCCTACTTCACCGGCCCGCCCGCCGCCAACGCCTCGGTGGTGCCCGCCTGCACCGGGCGTTCCAGATGGGTGGAGAGCGCCACGTAGGTGCGGGTGGCGCGCACGCCTTCGGCTTCGTAGACCCGCGCGAGCAGCCCCTCCAGCGCGCGCGGCGAAGCGACACGGACCTTGAGGATCAGATTGGCGTCCCCGGCGGAGGAATGGATCTCCTCCAGCTCCGGCAGCTCCTGCAGCGCGAGCAGCCCGGCGGTCACACCCCAGCCCTCGGTATCGACGTGGATGAAGGCCAACAGCGGCTTGCCTGCCGCCGCGCCGTCCAGCTGCGCCACCGTCGCCCGGATCGTCCCCGAGGCGCGCAGCCGTTTCACCCGCTCATGCACCGCCGGCGCCGACAGACCGGCGAGCTTGCCGATCGCCGCATAAGACAGAGTCGCATCGCGGCTCAGCGCACCTAATATTCTTCGGTCCAACTGGTCCACAGGCCGCGGCGCAGGCGCGTCTTTCCGAAGCCTGTCTGTTTTTTCACTCATCGTCTCTTTCCGCAGTTCCCAGAATTTCATTCAGCCGATAGCAGAATGCTCTGAACAATTTTCGAGAGCAATGCAATGCTGGCCCCTATCCTGATTCTGATGTGCGCGATTGGCGTGATTGGCGCGAACTCCCTCTTGCTGGCGCCGGTGGTGAATGCAGTGGGCGCCAGCCTCGGGGCCTCCGCGGGGGAGGTCATGCGGGCGGCCAGCGCCTACGGGCTCGGGGTGGCGGCGGCGGCGCTGCTGCTCGCGCCATTGGGAGACCGCATCGGCGCGGGCCGTGTCCTGCGCGCGGCCCTTGCGGTGCTGGCCCTGGGGCTTGCCGCCAGCGCGATGGCGCCGGGGCTTCTCGCCTTGTGCGCGGCGCAGGCGCTGTGCGGGGCGGCGGCGGGGGCGGCGCTGCCGTCGATCTACACGCTGGCGGTGGTGATCGCGCCGAAGGGCCGCGAATCGCGGGTGCTCGGGCTGGTGCTGTCGGGCTGGACCGTATCGATGGTGCTGGGGGTGAGCATAAGCGCCTGGGCCACCGCCCTCTTTGGCTGGCGCGCGGTCTATGCCGCTCTGGCGCTGGCGGCGCTTCTGCTCTGGGCCGCGGCGGCGCTGCTGCGCCACGCGGGCGCGCCAAGCGGCCGGGCCAGTTCACCCCTGAGCGCCCTTCGCGTGCCCGGGCTGAAACGCGGGCTGCTCGCAACCGCGCTGCTGATGATGGCCTTCTACCTCAGCTATTTCTTCACTGGCGCGCATATCACCGGACGGCTGGGGCTCAGCACCGGCCAAGCCGGGCTCTTGCCGCTCACCTATGGCATCGGCTTTGGCCTTGCGGTGCTGATCGACCCCGTGCTGGACCGGCTGGGGGTTGCGCGGGCGACGCCCTGGGTGTTCCTGGGTGTGGCGGCGAGCTACATGGCGCTGCTCGCGGTGGCGGACTCCTACGTCCTGCTGCTGGCGCTGTCCCTGTTCTGGGGCATGGGGCAGCACCTGGGGCTGAACCTGGTGGTGGCGCGGGTGACGGCGCTGGATCAGGGCCAGCGCGGCGCCATCATGGGGCTGTTCAGCACCGTGACCTACCTCTGCGTCTTTGCAGCACCTGTGGCGGGGGCTGCGGCCTATGCGGTCTGGGGGCTGGCGGGCTGCCTTGCGATTTCCGCCCTGCTGGCGGCGGCCGAGGCCGTGGAGGCGCTAGGCCTGCGCCGTGTCAGACCTTCGGGCCCCGCATCCCCCGGCGCGCCTGCCTGAGCGCGCGGATGCGGGCGCGGTCAGCCTCTTTCCCGGCTTTGGTCTGAACCGGCTTTGAGGCCCCCTGCCCCGCATCACGCTTATTACCGGATTGCGCCCCGCTGCGGCGCGCCAGCCAGCGCAGCCCGGCGTCCACACCCAGCCGCATGCCCCGCCCGATCAGGCGGCGCAGCAGCATATTGACGATCCAATTGGCGTTCATGCGTAGCCTCCCCGCGTCTGCGCGCGGCCAGCATAGCAGCAAAATGCGCCGGTTTCAGGGCGTAAGCCGCAAAAGGCCCCTATTCCTCGAACAGCTCGGCCTGGCTTTCGCTGCTTTCATCCTCCTCCGCCTCTTCGCGGGCGCCAAGGCTAAGCGCGCCGGGCGGCGGGCGGTTGTCCAGGAGGCCTGCGGCGCGCAGCTCCTTCAGGCCGGGCAGGTCGCGCGCGCTTTCCAGGCTGAAGTGATCCAGGAACGCCTGCGTCACCACAAATGTCACCGGCCGGCCCGGGCTCATCCGGCGGCGGCCCAGACGGATCCAGTCCATCTCCATCAGCTGGTCGATGGTCCCGCGCGAGACCGACACGCCGCGGATCTCCTCGATCTCGGCCCGTGTCACCGGCTGGTGGTAGGCGATGATTGCGAGCGTCTCGGTCGCCGCGCGGCTCAGCTTGCGCAGCTCCACGGTTTCTTTCTGCATCAGATACGCAAGGTCCGGCGCGGTGCGGAAGGCCCAGGCGTCGCCCACCCGCACCACCCGCACGCCCCGGCCCTCGTACCGGCGCGCCAGATGCGCCACCGCGGCTTCGGGGTTGCAGCCATGCGGCATCCGCGCGGCCAGGCCGCGCAAGCTCACCGGCTCGGCACTGGCAAACAGCACCGCCTCGGCCATGCGCTCCTGCTCGGCCATCGGAGGCGCGTCGAACAGGCTGTCGGTGTCGTCTTCAATGGCTGCGCTGTGGTCTTCCATCATGTGTCCTTACTCATGCTGCGCAGCTGGATCGGCGCGAAGCTTTCGCTCTGGCGCATCGCCAGCTTGCCCTCCTTGGCGAGCTGCAGCGTGGCCGCAAAGGTCGCCGCGGTGGCCGAGCGGCGCTTCACCGGGTCGCTGTCCCAGCCCTCCGGCAGGTAGCTCAGCATGTCGGTCCAGCTTCCGGTAAAGCCGATCAGCGTGCGCATCCGTTCCAGCGCCTCCTCCATCGTGTAGACCGACTCGCGGTCCATCACGAAGGGGCGGAATTCCTCCTTGGTGCGCAGGCGGGCATAGGCCTGCATCAGGTCGAGGAGGTTCGCGGTATAGGTCACCGATTTCACCCGGTCGACGGTCTCCACCGCGCCGCGGGCAAAGGTATTGCGGCCCAGCCGGTCGCGCGCCATCAGCTGCGCCGCGGCATCGCGCATCGCCTGCAGGCGTTCGAGCTGGAAGGCAAGATGTGCCGCCAGCTCCTCGCCCGAGGGGCCTTCCTCGGTCGGGTCCGGCGGCAGCAGGAGGCGCGATTTCAGATAGGCCAGCCAGGCCGCCATCACCAGGTAGTCGGCGGCGAGCTCGATCCTCAGCGCCTTGGCGCGTTCGACAAAGGCGAGGTACTGGCGCGCCAGCTCCAGCACGGAAATCCTGCGCAGGTCCACCTTCTGAGTGCGTGACAGGGTCAGCAGCAGGTCGAGCGGGCCTTCGAAACCGTCCACGTCGATGATCAGCGCCTCGGCTGCAAGACGCTGTTCCACCTCGGTTTCCTGTGCTGTTTTGCGTGCCTGCTCAGCCATACACCTGTCCGCCCATGAGCGCGGCAAGTTCGTCTTCAGCGGCCTGAATGTCAAGGTCGCGGGGCGGTTTGCGCATCGCCTGCGCAGCCTCTGCGCGGGTTTGCGCCGCCGCCGTCATGCGGCCCGAGGCCTCCGCCACCGCGGCGCGCTCGGCCAGCGGGGCATTGCACAGCAGCACCACGTCGCAGCCTGCATCGAGCGAGGCACGGGCGTTCTCCGCGGGGCTGCCGCTCAGCGCCTTCATCGAGATATCGTCGGTCATGATCAGCCCGTCAAAGCCGATCTCCTCCCGGATCAGGCGCATCACTGCGGGAGAGGTGGTGGCGGGAAGCGCATCCAGCGCCTCGTAGACCAGATGCGCAGTCATGCCGAGCGGCAGGTCATTCAGCGCCCGGAAGGCGGCGAAATCGGTGCGGCTCAGCTCCTCCGCCGTGGCGGAGACGCGCGGCAGGTCATAGTGGCTGTCAGCGACCGCGCGGCCGTGTCCGGGAATGTGCTTCACCACCGGCAGCACGCCTCCATCCAAGTGCCCCTCGGCCACCGCGCGGGCGATCTCCGCCACGGTCTGCGCATCTTCGCCGTGGCAGCGGTTCTTCAGGAAGGGGTGGGTTTCGGCAAAGGCCACATCGGCCAGCGGCGCGCAGTTGCTGTCGATCCCCAGCGCAAAGAGCTCATGCGCGATCAGCCGGTAGCGCAGGTACATCGCGCGCGCGGCACCTTCGCCTGCCCGCGCCACATGCTCCATCGGCGGCAGCCATTGCCGTGCGAGCGGCGGCACCAGCCGCTGCACCCGTCCGCCTTCCTGGTCGATGGTGATCGGGCAATCGCGGCCCACCGTCTCGCGGAAATCGCCGCAGAGCGCGCGGATCTGGTCGGCGCTCTCGATATTGCGGGCAAAGAGGATGAAGCCGAAGGGGTCCGCCTCGCGGAACAACGCCTTCTCGTCCGCGCTGAGGCGCAGCCCGTCCGCATCAAGAATGGTGGCTCCGAATGTCATGGGGTATGCCCTCCTGCCCCCGGATCACGGGCCAGGCGCCCGCCCCGGGGAGCAGACGGGCGCAACCCGGCGCGGCCGCCGGGCAGTTCAGAACGGCAGCCGGCGGGTCAGCGCGTGGTTACAGGAATGCAATCGGCATTGCCAGCCACCAGCGCCGAGCAAAAGCGGCGCGCATCCGACAGCCCGTCAAAGCCCATCACCCGCAGGCGGTAGAAGGTGCGCCCGCCGCTGGCCGCGCGCTGGATAACCCGCGGCCGGTTGTCGAGGTAGCCGGGGAAGCGGGCCGCGATGCGGTCCCATTCAGCACGCGCGACCTCGGCGCTTTCATAGGCGCCAAGCTGCGCCAGCCGGGTGCCCGCGGGCAGGCTGGCGGCATCCACTTCAGTGGCAGCGGGGGCCGATGCCGGGGTGGCGGTCACCGGGGCGGCAGGCGAGGTGTCGAGCCGCGCAGGCCGAGCCTCCGGGCGCAGCGACTGTTTCAGCCCCGGCGCCTTCAGCAGCGCGGGCGATGGTGCCGAAGCCGGCTCCACGCGCCCGAGATCGGCGGCGCTCGCCGCGGCGTTCTGTGCCGAGAGCGGCTGTGCGTCGCGGGTGAGCTCGGCCACAAGCGCGTCGATGCCGCCGTCCTGATAGGCGGCAATCACCTGCTCGCCGGCTTCGGCACCGGTTTCTTCAGATTCGCGAGCCTCCGCGGAAGGCACCGGCGCAGGCGCCGCCTCCGCCGCCAGTTCCGGCAGCGGCTTGTCGTCTTCGGTCAGCTTGATTGCTGGCGGCGCCAGCGTCAGCCGCTCGGCCGGCGGCGCGGCGCTGCCCTTGGCGGCCACCGCGTTCACCGCCAGTCCCTGATGATCGGCCTGGGCACCGCCGGGGTTGTCCGGCTGCACCCGCATCGGCCCTTCCACGGCACGCACCACCGGCACGCCGCTGACATCGCGCATCACCAGCTTGTAACCCCAGACGCCGACGCCCGCGACAAGCGCGATCGAGGCGGCGGCGCCGAACAGGCTGAGGACGCGGCCGGCCCGGGCGCGCAGACCCGGCGGCGGCGGATAGCCGCCGTCATAGCCGCCATAGCCGTCACCGGCACCATAGGAATCATAGGTCTCGTAAGCATCACCGGCCTGCGTCTGGCCGTCGGAGTGGTAGCCGTAGCTGCCGCCCGCCTGGTCATAACCGCCATCCTGGCCGTAGTCGGGTTCGGCGCCGGGGCCGGTGTATTGCGGCCCGTCCGAAACGCCAGAGGCGGCGTCCCGTTCCCGAACACCGCCCTGCATGTGGGGCCGGCCGCTGCCAGCCTGCGCAAAATACGCCATTATCCGCCTCACTGCCCGGATCAAGCGGCGGCGCGCGCAAGCGCCGCCTGCTCCGGTTTCCTGATCTGCCTCAGTCCGGCGGAAGCTGCGGTTTTTATTAGCGCATTTCCTCTGCCGGTTTGACGCCCAGAATACCAAGACCAGCGGAAATGACAACGGAAACGGCCCGCGCGAGGGCCAAATTCGCATGTGTTGCCGATTGGCTGCTCTCGTTAACAAAGCGTAAACCCTTCTGGCTCTTGCCGAGGTGGTAGAGCCCGTGCAGCTCCGACGCGAGGTCGTAGAGATAGAAAGCAATCCGGTGCGGCTCGCTGGTGCGGGCGGCGATTTCCACCTGCCGCGGCCATTCCGCCAGCTTGCGCGCCACCGCCAGTTGCGCCGGGTCCGAGATCAGCGTGAGGTCCGCCGCCGCGAGGGTGGCGTCATCGGTGGCGGTCTCCTGCTCCTGCGCTTTCCGCAGAGTCGAGCAGATCCGCGCATTGGCATATTGCACGTAGAACACCGGATTGTCCTTGGACTGCTCCAGCGCCTTGTCGAGATCGAAATCGAAGCCCTGGTCGTTTTTGCGGGTGAGCAGCATGAAACGGGTCACGTCCGGGCCCACCGCATCGACCACGTCGCGCAGGGTCACGAAGGTCCCTGCCCGCTTGGACATCTTGAACTCCTGCCCGTCCTTGAACAGCTTAACCAGCTGGCAGAGCTTCACCTCCAGCGGCACCTTGCCGCCCGACAGCGCCGAGACCGCTGCCTTCATCCGCTTCACATAGCCGCCATGGTCGGCGCCGAAGACGTCGATCAGGAGGTCGAAGCCGCGGGTCAGCTTGTCGTAGTGATAGGCGATGTCGGGGGCGAAATAGGTCCAGGAGCCATCGGATTTTTTTACCGGGCGGTCGACGTCGTCGCCGTGCTCGGTGGATTTGAACAGCGTCTGCTTGCGCGGCTCCCAGTCCTCCGGCTTCTTGCCTTTCGGCGGTTCCAGCACGCCTTCGTAGATCAGGCCTTCGCTCTCCAGCGCCGCAAGCGCCGCCTCGATGCGGCCGGTGCCGTAGAGCGACTTCTCGGAATAGAACTTGTCCATCACCACGCCGAGCGAAGCCAGATCCTCGCAGATCAGATCCATCATCGCTTCGGTCGCGAAGCTGCGGATCTCCTCCAGCCAGACCTCTTCCGGCTCGCCCACGAAACGGTCGCCGTATGCCTCCTTCAGTGCTGCGCCGACCGGGATCAGGTAGTCGCCCGGATAGGTGCCATCGGCAAAGGCCACCTCCTGCCCGTGGGCCTCCAGGTAGCGCAGATAGGCCGAGCGGGCCAGAACGTCGACCTGGGCGCCGCCGTCGTTGATGTAATACTCCCGCGTCACATCATAGCCCGCGAAGTCCAGCAGCGAAGCCAGCGCATCGCCAAAAACGGCGCCGCGGGTGTGACCCACGTGCAAGGGGCCGGTCGGGTTGGCGGAAACATACTCCACGTTCACCTTCTGGCCCGCGCCGATGTCCGCGCGGCCAAAATCGGCGCCCTCTTCCAGAATGGCCTTCAAAGCGCGCTGCCAGACACCGGGTGCCAGCCGCAGGTTGAGAAAACCGGGGCCCGCCACCTCGGCCGAGGTGATGCGCTCATCCGCCGCCAGCCGCGCCGACAGCGCTTCGGCAATGTCACGCGGCTTCATCTTTGCAGGCTTCGCCAGCACCATCGCCGCATTGGTCGCCATGTCGCCATGGGCGGCATCGCGCGGCGGCTCGACCGCGACATTGCCGAAATCGAGCCCTTCGGGCAGTGCACCCTCGGCGGTCAAGGCGGCGAGGCTGTCGGTCACTAGCGAGCGGATATCGGTAAAAAGGTTCATCTCTGGCGTCCCATTGGTTCGCCCAAGCGGATAGCGGCGGGCGCGCTGAGGGTCAACCGCCGCGCGCGGCCCGGGCCCTGCGGCACAGGGGCGGCAGGCGCCGGAAAATGGCACATTTTCCGGCCAACATTCTTTGCAGGAAAATCGGCCCGGCGCGCCGTACTGTCCAGCGCACAGCGGCAGGGCAGCCGGTCAGGGCAGCCGGTCAGGGCAGCAAGCCCGGAACCGCCACCTCCGTGCCAAGCGCCTTGATGCAATAGCGGCGCAGGGCCGGGACATAATAGGGATCCTGGCGGATCAGCCGCTCTGCATCCGCGCGGGTCCCGGCCGTCACCGTCCAGATCGCCCCTGGGAAATCCTGCATTGGGCAAAGCGCCAGCGGCCCGCCGATCTGCAGGCCCGGGCTGGCGCGCACATAGGCGATATGCGCCGCCCGGCGCGCCTTGCAGGTCCGGATGCGCGCCATACCCGGCGCATCGCAGAAAGTAACGGTCCAGCGGTTCATCGGCCTCCCTCGCAACACTCCCTGGGGATAGGGCGCACCTTGCCGCCCGGCATAGGGCCAGTTTGCAGCGCGGCTTACGGCCAGTCCACCCGGATCGCTGATATTTGCAAAAATGCAAAGCCTGACAGGTTCAGAGGTAGCCCGGAAATTCAAGCATAAATAACAATAACACTCAAAATAGCAAAAAAATACAATCAGGGATCTTTGCCCGGAGGTGGCAGAAACCTCTAGGCGGGAACAACTTATCCCCACCCTGCCAATTACCGAAGCGGCAGGGGGCTTGCACATATCTTACTTTCAATCAAATATCTCAGGATACCCGATCTGCGCGCCCGCAATTCAGACGTTGGGCTTGATCCCGAAAATCCGCTCATATTGCTGGAGCGCGAAACGGTCGGTCATGCCGGCGATATAATCCGAAACGATGCGGGCCAGCGCAGTGCGGTCCGCGGCGGCCTGGATGTCGGCCTGCCAGGGGCCGGGCATCTCCTCCGGATGACCAAGAAAATGCGGGAACAATGCCTCCACCACCTTGGCGACCTCGGCACGTTTCTGCATCACCGTGGGCGCCCGGTACATGCGGGTGAAGAGAAAGGCGCGGATCTCCTTCAGCCCGGCCCACAAGCCAGGCGAGAACTGCACCACCGGATGGCCAAGCGCCCGCACCGCCTCGACGCTGCCCGCCCCGCTGTCGGCCAGCCGCTGCCGCGCGGTGGCAATCACATCCTCCACCATCACCCCGAAGAAGCGGCGCAGCGCCTCGTGGCGGCGGCGGTCGGGGTCGAGTCCCGGATAGCGCCGGTCGACGTCGTGATAAGCCGGACCCAGCAGCGGAAGCTGGGCCAGGTCATCGTCAGAGAACAGCCCGGCGCGCAGCGCATCATGCAGGTCATGGTTGTTGTAGGCAATGTCATCGGCGAGTGCGGCCACCTGCGCTTCGGCGCTGGCATGGGTGTGCAGCTCAAGGTCCATCGCAGCGTTGCACTCGGCCAGCGCCCAAGGCAGCTCCCCCACCACCGGGCCATTGTGTTTGGCAATCGCCTCAAGGGTTTCCCAGGTCAGGTTCAAGCCATCGAACTCGGCATAATGGCGTTCCAGGCAGGTCACGATGCGGATCGCCTGAGCGTTGTGGTCAAAGCCGCCATACGGCGCCATCAGCGCATGCAGCGCGTCCTCGCCGGTGTGGCCGAACGGGGTGTGCCCCAGATCATGCGCCAGCGCCACGCCCTCGGTCAGCTCCTGGTTGAGACCCAGCGCCCCCGCGATGGTGCGCCCGACCTGCGCCACCTCGATCGAATGGGTGAGCCGCGTGCGGTAGTTATCGCCCTCATGTTCGACAAAAACCTGCGTCTTGTGTTTGAGCCGGCGGAAGGCGCTGGCGTGGATGATACGGTCGCGGTCGCGCTGATAAGGCGAGCGGAAGGAGCTCTCCTCCTCGGCGACCAGCCGGCCGCGGCTGCGGTCCGGCGACGTGGCATAAGGCGCATGCATTTTGAATCTTTTCCCCAGCAAATCTTGCCGCCTGAATTGCAGCTTTCTATATAATGGCTTGCGCTGCAACATGAGCTTTGGAGAGACGCGATGCAATTGCCCCCGAAAGTGACAGACCGAGCCTTCGCCCGGCTGGCCGAAATCGGCGCCGCCGAGCAAGGCAAGGCGCTGCGCGTGGCGGTCGAAGGCGGCGGCTGCTCCGGCTTCCAATACGAGATTGCGCTGGACCGCCCCAAGGCGGAGGACCTGGTGCTGGAAGGCAAGGGAGAGAAGGTAGTGGTGGACGAGGTTTCGCTGCCGTTTCTGGAAAACGCGGTGATCGACTTCACCGAAGAGCTGATCGGCGCGCGGTTCACCATCGAGAACCCGAACGCCTCTTCCAGCTGCGGCTGCGGCACGTCGTTTTCCATGTAGGCACCGCCCCCGGCGCAGGAACGGCTTACGGGCCGTCCTCTTGCAGATCCCGGGACCGGCAGGTCAGGGATCGGTCTGCGGGCGGGTGAAAAGCGCCACCCGGGCCGTGCGCGGGGCAAACTGATCCCAGACCAGAAAGAGCCCCGAGGCCATCACGATGACGCTTCCAAGGAACGTGCTGAGCGGCGGCACCTCGCCAAAGGCCGCAGCGCCAATCACCGCCATCCAGATGAATTGCAGGTTCATCAGCGGCGTCACCGCGTAAGACGCCAGAAGCCGCAGCGCCACCACCAGCACCCAGCGCGCCCCGAACAGCAGCAGCGCATAAGCCGCGGCCCAGGCCACGTCAGCGGCCGGCATCGGCTGCCAGACAAACGGCAGCGCCACCAGCATCACCGCGCCCAGGAGCAAGTTCGGAAAAAACACCTGCGCCAGCGCGTTGCTTTCATAACGGCCGATAAACCGCGCCATCGTCATCGAAAACGTGCCAAATACCGCGGCCGCAAGCGCCACCAGATGCCCGCCCGCAAGGCCGCTCAGTCCTTGCGGCAGAAGCACCAAGACACCGCAAAACCCCAACGCCAGGGCACCCCAGGCAGCCCCGCGCACCGGCTCTTTCAGCACCAATCCGGACATGGCGCCCGCCAGGAGCGGCATCAGCCCGATGAAGACAAAGACCTCGGCAAAGGGCAGCAGGCGGAAGGCGTAGAAGAAGCAGACAGCCGCCAGCAGCCCCGCACCTGCACGCAGCGCCATCGCCCGCGGGCAGCTGGTGCCGAGGCCCCTGCGCTGCGTCTTGTGGCGGTCGGCCAGCAGGCACAGCGCCGCCACCATCAGCCCCGAGAGCGCATAAAGCTGCGCCGCCGCATAGTGCCCGGCCAGCAGCTTGGTGATGCCATCGGCCGAGGCAATCAGCCCGGTGTAGATCACCGCCAGCAGCGCCCCCGCCAGCACGGTCTTGCGCGCCCCGTCCCTTACCCCGCTCGCGCCAATCATGCCGCGCCGTCCATGGCGGCGCTTCCGGCGCGGGCAAATCCTTCGAAGAAGCGGCCAAAGCACGCACAGCTGCGCTCGGCCGCCGCCAGCAGATTGCTTTCCGCGGGTTCAAGCGCGGCCTCGACCCGGGCTTTCAGCGCGGCAAGGCTGCGCGGCGGTCCGCCCGCCTCGAACAGGGCCTGGGACAGTGGTCTCAAAATGCTTCCTCCCTGCCGGGGCGGAATCCGCAGGGGACCGCCCGGGACCGGCTGCACAAACGGCGCGCCTCCCGCCACCGCTGCCTGCCAGTTGACCACAAAGTACTCGTGATACGCATCGTGAAGTCCAGACAAATCTCCCTTAACGATAGTATAGGCCAAAAGCTGCCGCTGCAGCCACGCCTCCCAGGCGGCGGGCGGCTCGGCCCCGGCGTAGCGCAGAGCGATACAGACCTCGGCAAGCAGATCGGCGTCCTGATCGAGGAAGGCGATCAGCCCGGCGAACTCCAGGCTGGTCACGGACTCCGGGGGCAGATCCGGGCAGCGGCGGCCATATTCCGACAGGTAGAAGACGATATGAGTCAGCTCGTAGGCAGCTTTTTTGTTGGGAATGGCAAAGGTTTGCGGCCGCGCGGTAAAGCGGCGCAACCGGTCGTCGAGGCCTGCGTCGCGCAACGCGACACCGCGGCGGGCAAGCAGGCGGCGGGCCTCGGCGCGCTGCAGGTCCGAGAGCTCCGCCCCCGCCAGCCCCTGGGCCGCCACCCATTCGGCAATCTGCGCGCCCTGGCCGCCCCCGGCGCCCTCCAGTCCGAGGTCTTCGAGATCGAGGCAGATCGACAGAATGAAACGGTAATATTGCCGGAAGAAGCTCACATGCCGCGCCGCGCCTTCATAGAACGCCGCCAGCGGCGCCAGCGCCCCGGGCCGGAGTGCGGTGCCGGTGCATTCCAGGATGTTCAGGAGCTCGGCGTTTTCCTTCAGCCAGAACACATCCTCCAGCCCCCGGCGGTGGCTGGCAAAGCTCTCGATCAGAGCTGCGCGGGTCTGGTCCCGCGGCTGGCGGTGAAGCGGGGCGGAAAACGGAAGGATCTGGGCCATGACACGCTCCTCGGGCAAAGCGGCGGCGGTCCTGGCGTGACCGCCGCCCGGATTGATCCGCCCCGCCGCCGGACCGGCCGCGGGACAAGGGGTTGAAGCGCTCAGCTGCCCGAGGAAAACAGACGGGTGGCTTCGCCCGCATGGGCCGCCGCCTGCGCCACAGGGGCCGAGCCCGAGGAGTACAGCCCGGCCTCAGCGCCCGACGCAGTCTCTGCCTGCGCCGCAGGGGCGGAGCCGGAGGAGAACATCTCAACGCGGTCGCCGGAAGCGGCCTCTGCCCGTGCTGCCGGCGCGGAGCCGGAAGAGAACATTTCCACCCGGTCGCCCGAAACCGCCTCTGCCCTCACGGCCGGGGCGGAACCGGAAGAGAACATCTCCACCAGGGCGCCCGAGGCTGCCGTGGTTTCAGCAACAGGGGCGGAGCCGGAGGAGAACAGCCCGGTCATATCACCGCTGGCAGCGGCAGTGTGCGCGGCCGGGGCGGAGCCGGAAGAGAACATCTCCACCCCTTCGCCCGCCGCCATCGGCGCGCTGCAAACCGGCGCCGAGCCGGAGGAGAACAGGCCGGTCTCCCCGCCCTCGAACAGGCTGGCGGCAGCGGCAGCATGCATTTCCCGGAAGTCCTGGATCTTTTTCTGAGCGGTCATTTGGTACCCCATTTCTTGGTGACTTAACGCTCCTCCAAGCTGCCAGCTTTTGCAGGGCGATCAACAATTATTTGCAATCCAGCATTGTAAATTAGTTATCCACAGGATTAACTTCTTTCCGCTTATTTTTGAGCTGCAAAAATTCGCTGTAAGTACTCACAGGATATACACCGGGTTACACACAAGTGAAGATGCGCAAAACAAATTTAAACAATCTATAAGGTGTATTTCATCCATGCAAAACAGCAGGTGAAGAGCCCGTCCGGCGTCCTCCGCTTGCGATTCGTCAGCCGCCGCGCGGCGGGTTGCCCCGGCGCGGCGTTTCGGCGATAGAACGGGCCAATGACCCCATTCCGCCAGGACATCCGCCAGGGAGGCACGGCATGAAAATCGCCACGTTCAACATCAACGGCATCAAGGCCCGTGCCCAGGCGCTGCCGGCCTGGCTGGACGAGGCGCAGCCCGATGTGGTGGTGCTGCAGGAAATCAAGTCGGTGGACGAGGCCTTCCCGCGCGAAATCCTGGAAGAACGCGGCTACAACGTCGAAACCCACGGCCAGAAGGGCTTCAACGGTGTGGCGATCCTGTCGAAACTGCCGCTGGAGGACGTGCAGCGCGGCCTGCCCGGCGACGAT
Source organism: Cribrihabitans pelagius (assembly GCF_048820915.1). NCBI lineage: Bacteria > Pseudomonadati > Pseudomonadota > Alphaproteobacteria > Rhodobacterales > Paracoccaceae > Cribrihabitans > Cribrihabitans pelagius. Next base: position 77,498 of record NZ_JBMERR010000015.1, read on the forward strand.
AGCGACGACCAGGCCCGCTGGATCGAGGCCACCGTGGCCGGCAAGCAGGCGCTCCGGGTCTGCGGGCTCTACCTGCCCAACGGCAACCCGGTCGATATCGACGGCGCGGGCCAGCCCGTGGCGGGCGGCAAATACGACTACAAGCTGGCCTGGATGGAGCGGCTGAAGGCCCGTGCCGAAGCGCTGCTGGCGGCGGAGATGCCTGCGCTGATGGCGGGCGACTACAACATCATCCCGCAGGCCGAAGACGCCAAGCGCCCCGAGGCCTGGGTGGAGGACGCGCTGTTCCGCCCCGAAAGCCGCGCCGCCTACCGCCGTATCCTGAACCTCGGTTTCACCGAGGCCTTCCGCGTCCGCCATGGCAGCGGCGGCGGCCATTACAGCTTCTGGGACTATCAGGCTGGCGCCTGGAACCGCGACGACGGCATCCGCATCGACCATATCCTGCTGACGCCGCAGGCCGCCGACCTGCTGATCGATTGCCAGATCGACCGCGCAGTGCGCGGCGGCGAGAAGCCCTCGGACCACGTTCCGGTCTGGGCTGAGCTGGATCTCTGAGAGCAGCACGTCCGGCACACGCCACCTGCGCCGCGCCGGAGGCGCGGCGCCCGGCCCAACCGGTGCCAAGCAGCTTGCCTGCGCCGCGCGCCGGGCGGGAGCCCCCCGCTTTCCCTTGGAAACGCCACAGGTTCAGGCGGTCACATCGTGGCGGTAGATCCAGTCGAACTGGCGCACCATGCGCTCCGGCGCCAGTTGCCCGGCGGCGCGCAGGACAAGATGCGCAGGCCAGTTCAGCGGCCGGCGAAGGTGGTATTTCCAGGCATTGCGGCCTGCTGCCCGGACCACCTGCTCGACCCTTCCGCGGCGAAGCTGCTGGTAGAGCGCAAGGCCCGCCGCAATATCCGGCGCCTCCTGCAGGGCGCGGCACAGCACCCAGGCATCTTCCAGCGCCAGATTGGCGCCCTGCGCCATGAAGGGCAGCGTCGGATGCGCCGCGTCTCCCAACAGCGCCACATGACCGCCGTGCCACGCTGCCGCCACCGGATGGCGGAACAGCCCCCAGAGCGCCACCTGCTCCACCGCTTCCAAGAGCGCGGCCGCGGTGCCGCCAAATCCCGTAAAGGCGGCGCGCAGATTGTCCGGGCGGTCGGTGATATGCCAGCCCTCCCCCGCCCAGGCCCGGCGCTCCTGCACCGCAACCAGGTTAACCAGCCGCCCGTCGCGCAGCGGATAGGCCACCAGATGCCGCCCCGGCCCCATGAACAGCTGCGCCTCGGCAGGCAGGTTCAGGTGGTTGGGCACGGTGGCGCGCCAGGCGACCTGGCCGGTGAAGAACGCGTTGTCCCCGCCATTTAGCGCCACCCGCGCGCGCGAATGCAGCCCGTCGGCGCCGATCACCAGGTCGCCGCCGCATTGCGCGCCATGGCCCAGGTGCACCACCGGCCGCACCCCCGGCTCGACCCGCTCGGCCTTCTGCAACAGCCGCACCTGCACACCCTCGCGGCGCGCCGCGCCGGCCAGGAGCGAGATCAGATCGGAACGGTGCACGAAGTAATAGGCCAGCCCCGCCGCATATTGGTCGAGGTCGAGCCGCAGCACCTCGCGGCCGCGGGCATGGCTGCGCAGCACTACCGCGCGGGCACGCTGTGCGCCCCAGGCCAGGTCATCCTCCAGCCCCAGCGCCCGAAGCACCGCCACCCCGTTCGGCGTCACCTGCAGCCCGGCGCCGACCTCGGAGATCGCGCCCGCCTGCTCCAGGATGGTGACCCGCGCGCCTGCCCGGCCCAGCGCCAGCGCCGCGGTCAGCCCGCCGATGCCAGCGCCGATGATGTTGATTTTAAGACCGGAGAGGTTCATGCGGGCCCTGCAAGATTTCAGCTTGCCCCAAATGAAACAAAAAACGCCGGAGCAAAAGACCCCGGCGTCCGGCAGAGGCCGGATTTTCCTGCAAACGGCTGAAAAGATCAGTCGTCGCGGTGCACTTTCTCGCGCCGCTCGTGGCGCTCCTGCGCCTCCAGACTCATGGTGGCAATCGGACGCGCGTCCAGGCGCTTGAGCGAGATCGGCTCGCCCGTCACTTCGCAATAGCCGTATTCGCCCTCGTCGATGCGGCGCAGGGCCGAGTCGATCTTGGCAACCAGCTTGCGCTGGCGGTCCCGGGTGCGCAGTTCCAGGGCGCGGTCGGTCTCCTCGCTGGCGCGGTCGGCCACGTCGGGAATGTTGCGGGTGCTGTCCTGCAGCCCCTCGATTGTGTCGCGGCTGCCTGCCAGGAGTTCCTGTTTCCAGTTCAAGAGCTTGCGGCGGAAATACTCAGTCTGCCTTTCATTCATGAAAGGCTCATCTTCGGCCGGGCGGTAGTCGTCCGGCAGAAACACTTCTTGCTTCATTTCGGCTCCTTCGGTCTGGCCCATAATGCTGGTCTCAAATCTCTTTCCAAACATCGTGGCTCCCCCATGCCGCAGCGTTTAATCCCAACCGCCGCGATTGTCACTACACAATAGTAAGTGCGTCTGGTTAAAAGCGGTCTAAGACCGCATGCGGCGGAACACGGCTGCAGAATGCCACAGACAGATTGGGAAAGACATGCAATTTCAGGGCACTGAAGACTATGTTGCCACGGATGACCTGAAAGTCGCGGTAAATGCCGCGGTGACACTGGAGCGGCCGTTGCTGGTCAAGGGCGAGCCCGGCACCGGCAAGACCGAGCTGGCGCGCCAGGTCGCAAACGCGCTGGGGCTCAGGATGATCGAGTGGAACGTCAAATCCACCACCCGCGCCCAGCAGGGTCTTTACGAATACGACGCCGTCAGCCGCCTGCGCGACAGCCAGCTCGGCGACGAGCGCGTGCATGACGTGAAGAACTACATCCGGAAGGGCAAGCTGTGGGAGGCCTTCGAGGCCGGGGAAAAGGTCGTGCTGCTGATCGACGAGATCGACAAGGCCGATATCGAGTTTCCCAACGACCTTTTGCAGGAACTCGACAAGATGGAGTTTCACGTCTACGAGACCGGCGAAACGATCAGGGCGAAGCACCGCCCGGTCATGATCATTACTTCCAACAACGAAAAGGAGCTGCCGGACGCCTTCCTGCGCCGCTGCTTCTTCCACTACATCCGCTTCCCCGATGCGGAGACGATGAAAAAGATCGTCGCGGTGCATCATCCGGGACTGAAGGAATCGCTGCTGACCACCGCGCTCACCCAGTTCTACCAGATCCGCGAAACCCCGGGCCTGAAGAAGAAACCCTCCACTTCGGAGGTGCTGGACTGGCTGAAGCTGCTCCTGGCCGAGGATCTGAGCCCCGAGGATATCGCCAGCAAGGGCGCCGACGCGCTGCCGCGGCTGCATGGTGCGCTCTTGAAAAACGAGCAGGACGTGCACCTGTTCGAACGCCTCGCCTTCATGGCGCGCGGCAAGCGCTGAGCCGCTCTTGAAACCTGCGGCTTTCCTTCGCGCAGCCGCCGCATTAGGCTGAGGCAGGAACCGGCGCGGGACGGCCCGCCCGGCAAGGCATCCGGCGCCGTACCGGGAAAGACAGGAGGCCGCGCCCAAAGTGCCCGTGATGTGCCCGTGACGTTCCGGTGAGGCGCCCGTGAAGACCGCCCGCCCCCTGCGCCCCGCCCTGCGCGGACTGCTGCCGCGGTCCTTGCCAGCCGTGCTTCCGCTGTGGCTCCGCGAAGGGGGCGCCTGGCGCAATGGGCTGCGCGCAGCAGCACTGGGTATCGCCGCGCTGGCGCTTGCGGGCTGCGCCGCCGTGCCCCGCAGCGCACCGCCCAGCCGCGCCGCGGCCGCGCCGGTGCCGCTGCCGCCGGTCAAGGTCTTCACGAGGGCGCAGCCGCAGCCGCCGCAGCGCGCCAACGCCGATATCGCCCGCGATTTCCTCGACCTGCATTTCCAGCTCGAAGGCGGCAGCCCGTTGCCCGTCTTCACCCGCTTCGAGATGCCCATCACCCTGCGCGTCACCGGCCACCCCCTGCCCGGCTTCACCCGCGACCTCGCCGCGCTTCTGGCCCGGCTGGAGCGCGAGGCCGGCATTCCCATCCGCCGCACCGCCAGCCCCGGGGCCAGCATTACCGTCGAACTGGTGCCGCGCCGCGAGATCCGCCGCGCCCTGCCCAATGCCGCCTGTTTCGTGGTCCCCAATGCGGCTTCGCTGGCCGAGTACCGCCGCGCCCGCCGCCATCCGCGCAGCAGCTGGCCGCTCCTGCGCGAGCGCAAGCAGCTTGCCATCTTCCTCCCCAATGATGCCAGCCTCCAGGAGGCGCGCGACTGCCTGCACGAGGAGCTGGCCCAGGCCATCGGCCCGCTCAACGACCTCTACCGGCTGCCGGATTCCGTCTTCAACGACGACAACATCCACGTGGTGCTCACCGGATTCGACATGCTGGTGCTGCGCGCCACTTATGCGCCCGAGCTGCACACCGGCATGACGCGGGACCAGGTCGCAGCCCGCCTGCCCGCCATCCTGGCGCGGCTCAACCCCGCCGGCGAGCGGCGCCAGGCGCAGTTCCTGCCCGAAACCGCCCCAGCCTGGGCCGATGCCTTCGAACGGGCGCTTGGCGCCAAATCCGCCCTGCGCGAGCGCAGCCGCGCCGCAGTTCAGGCGGCGGCGATTGCCCGCGATCTCGGCTGGCAGGACCACCGCCGCGCCCACAGCCACTTCCTCCTTGGCCGGATGCTGCAGTTCCAGGACCCCGCGCTTGCCCTGCGCCACTTCCAGAGCGCGCTGGCCTTTCTCGGCACCGGGCCGGAGACCGCGATGCACCGCGCCCGGGTCAGTGTGCCGCTTGCGGCCTATGCCATCGCCCATGGCGACGGCGCCACTGCGCTTACCCTGCTGGAGCCCGCCGCCCGGCTGGCCGAAGCGCATGAAAACGCGGCCCTCCTCGCCACTCTCCTCATGCTGAAGGCCGAGGCCCTGGCGCTGGAGGGTGAAGCCGTGGCAGCGCGCAGGGTCAGGCTGGACAGTCTCGGATGGGCGCGCTACGGGTTTGGCCCGGACTGGGCGGTGGAAGCACGGGTGCGGGAGATCGCCTCCCTGCGGCCGCCGTCCCGATGACAGGACACCGCGCCGCGGCGCGGGCAGGCAGCGAGGCGGAGACATCATGATTGTTATTGGCGGGGTTCTGCTGGGCGCGCTTCTGGGCGCGGCACAGGCGCGCAGACGCGGCGGCAATACCGCCGACATGCTGCAATACGGGGCTGTCTACGCGATGGTTTTTGGTATTCTCGGCCTGCTCGCCACCATCCTGGCGCACCGGTTCCTGGCCTGATCCCGGGCCCGATGTGCCCGCCGGATGCCCCGGCCCGGCAAACCAGACGCAAGCGGAGGCCCCGATGTTCCAGCCCTTCTTCGAGAACCTGCGCAAGGCCGCGGTGCCGGTTTCCCTGCGCGAATACCTCAGTTTCCTGGAAGCGATGAAGGCCGGGCTTGCCACCTATGACGTGGAAGCTTTCTACTACCTCGCCCGCGCCGCCATGGTGAAGGACGAGCGCAACGTCGACAAGTTCGACCGCGCCTTCGCCGCCACCTTCGAAGGGCTGGAGCAGATCCCCGCCGCGGCGGTGATGGAGGCCGTTGACATCCCCGAGGACTGGCTGCGCAAGATGGCCGAAAAGCACCTCAGCGCGGAGGAAAAGGCCGAGATCGAGGCGCTCGGCGGCTTCGACAAGCTGATGGAGACGCTGAAGGAGCGGCTGAAGGAACAGCAGGGCCGGCACCAGGGCGGCAACAAGTGGATCGGAACGGCCGGCACCTCGCCGTTTGGCGCCTATGGCTACAACCCCGAAGGCGTGCGGATCGGGCAGGACAAGAGCCGCCACCAGCGCGCGGTCAAGGTCTGGGACAAGCGCGAGTTCAAGAACCTCGACGGCGATGTCGAGCTCGGCACCCGCAACATCAAGGTGGCGCTGAAACGCCTGCGCCGCTGGGTGCGCGAGGGCGCGCATGAGGAGCTGGACCTCGACAGCACCATCCGCTCCACCGCCGAGCACGGCTATCTGGACGTGAAGACCCGGCCCGAACGCCACAACGCAGTGAAGGTGCTGCTGTTTCTCGATGTGGGCGGCTCGATGGATCCGCACATCCAAGTGGTGGAGGAGCTGTTCTCCGCCGCCCGGGCCGAGTTTAAGCATCTGGAATACTATTACTTCCACAATTGCCTTTACGAAGGCGTCTGGCGCGACAACCGCCGCCGCTGGAACGAGAAGATCCCCACCCATGAGGTGCTGCGCACCTACGGGCCGGACTACAAATGCATCTTTGTCGGCGATGCCTCGATGAGCCCCTACGAGATCGCCTATGCGGGCGGCGCCAACGAGCATTGGAACGAGGAAGCCGGCCAGGTCTGGCTCACCCGCGCGCGGGAGGCCTGGACCTCGAACCTGTGGATCAACCCGGTGCCGGAAAAATACTGGGACTACACCCATTCCATCGGCATGATCCGCGAGATCTTCGAGGACCGCATGGTGCCGATGACGCTGGACGGCCTGGAACGCGGCATGAAGGAGCTCACGCGGTAGGGGCGCGGCATTTTTAAACAAAACCGCAGCATATAACCGGACCCGCGCCGCGGACCGGTAAGGCAGCGTTAAGCGAGCACAAACAATTCTGACCTTCCCCGGATTTTATCCTGATATTGTGGTGAAGGCAGATGTCTCAACTGGCCCATTCCCTTGGCCCCGCTCCGCGTACGGTGCCGCTTGGAGAGCTAATGGGCGCGCTCAGTCACGCGCTCGACCTTACTGAAGGACAGCCCAAGGGGCATTGCGTGCGCTGCTGCTGGATCGGCATGCAGGTGGCCGCGGCACTGGAACTGGCGCCGCAGGCGCGCGCGCAGCTCTATTTCACGCTGCTGATGAAGGATCTCGGGTGCAGCTCTAACGCGGCGCGGATCTGCGAATTGTACCAGACCGACGATCTGGCCTTCAAACGCGAGTTCAAGAAGGTCAATGGCACCCGACAGGGGCTGGATTTTCTGATCCGCAACACTGCGGCGGGCACGCCGCCGCTGAACCGGATCAGGACCTTGGGCCAGGTGCTGGCGAACAACCGGGATATTGCCGGCGAGCTGATCCAGACGCGCTGCGACCGCGGCGCCGCGATCGCACGGCGGATGCGGTTTCCCGAGGAGGTCGCGCAAGGGATTGCCTGCCTGGACGAGCACTGGAACGGCGGCGGGCGGCCGCTGGGGATCGGCGGGGAGGCGATCCCGCTTTATGCCCGCATTGCGCTGATGGCGCAGATCACCGACATCTTCACCACCGGCATCGGCGCAGAGGCCGCTGCCGCCGAGCTGGAGCGGCGGGCGGGCAGCTGGTTCGATCCGGAGCTGGTGCCGGTGTTCACCGCGCTGGTCCGCAGCCCCGGTTTTGCCCGCGATCTGGCGGACCCCGGCCTGGCGGGCGCGGTCTTTGCCAGCGCGGCGGCGCATCAGACCCGTCCCGTGGACGAGGATTTCCTGGATGAGATCAGCGAATCCTTTTCGCTGGTGATTGACGCCAAAAGCCCGTTCACCCACGGCCATTCGCAGCGGGTGGCCCGGTATACCGGGATGATCTGCGACCAGTTCGGCTATACGCCTGAACGGCGCCGCTGGATGGTGCGCGGCGCGCTGCTGCATGACATAGGCAAACTGGGAGTTTCCAACATGATCCTCGACAAACCGGGCAAGCTTACGGATGAGGAGTTTGCCGCAATGAAGCGCCATCCGGTGCTGGGGCACGAGGTACTGAGCAAAATTTCGGTGTTTGGGGAGCTGGCCGACGTCACCGCCGCGCATCATGAGCGGCTGGACGGGCGCGGCTATCCCCACGGCCTGAACGCGGATCAGCTGACCCTCGACATGCGGATCATCGCGGTGGCCGATATCTTCGATGCGCTGACTGCCGACCGGCCCTATCGCGATGCGCTGCCGCTGGACAAGACCTATGCGATCATGGATGGGCTGGCAGGGCCCGGGATCGATCCGGACTGCTATGCTGCCTTGCAGGATGCAATCACATCCAGCGCCTGGCCGTCGGCGGCGAACACACCGCTATAACCGCTGCACATCTTGCGGAAAGAGCTTGAGCCATCAGCCCGCCCGCCCCATATCTGAAGCATGCTCAAACTGACCCCCATCCTGCTGGCGGTGCTCTATGGACTGGTGATGTACCGGATTTCGGTCTGGCGCACCCAGAGGGAACTGGACCGGCGGTCGACCGAGCTGGCGGACCCGCGGCTGAAACGGATCACCGACCGGCTGGCCGCGGCGCTGAACCTCGCGCGCATCAAGGTGCATATCTACGAGACCGACCCGGTGAACGGGCTGGCCGCGCCGGACGGGCGGATCTTCATCACCCGCGGGTTCTACCGCAAGTACCAGAACGGTGAGGTAAGCGCCGAGGAAATGGGTTCGGTCATCGCGCATGAGCTGGGCCATGTGGCGCTGGGGCATGCCCGGCGGCGGATCATCGACTTTTCCGGCCAGAATGCGCTGCGGACCGCGCTGATGATCATCCTTGGCCGGTTCGTGCCCTTCGTCGGGCCCTGGATTGCCGGGGTGCTGACTTCGCTGCTGGCGGCGCGGCTGTCGCGGGCGGATGAGTATGAGGCCGATGAATATGCCGCGGCGCTCCTGACCAAGGCGGGCATCGGGGTGGGGCCGCAGAAGAGCCTGTTCCGCAAGCTGGAAGAGCTCACCCAGGCGCGAGCAGGCATGGCGCCCGCCTGGCTAATGAGCCATCCGAAGACCGAAGAGCGCATCGCGGCGCTGGAGCGGCTGGAGGCGAAGTGGGCCAAGGGGTGAGGCGGGTTCGATGCGCATCAGCGCCAGTGTTGAGGCCGCCGACGGTTCGGTCCGGTGGCTGTATCGCGGCGTGTGTGTTCGGGGCTGAGGCTTGAGGGACCAGCCCCTCAAGCCCCCCGGAGTATTGTTTGCAAAGAAGAAGAGACGGCGCGGACCGGATTCGGCGGTCGGCGGTGCAGCCGGGCCGTTTGGGGCGGTCTGCCCGCGCGGGTGTTCCTACCCGGACGCAGATGCCAGCGCCTTGGCGAGGCGCGGCAGGCGGGCTTTCTTCAGGAGCGGGCGCAGCTGCCAGCCGCCGCCTGCGAGCCGGTTGGCCTCGGCCAGGACTTCAGCGCCAAGACCCTCCATGCCGGCCGGATCTTCGAGCCAGAAACTGTAGAGCAACTCGTCAGGGCCGCGCCGCTCCAGGCCTTCCTCGGCCAGGGTGTGGCGCGGGAAGTCCTTGTTGTTGAGCGTGACGATGGCATCTGCGTGGCCTGCGATGGCGGCGGCGAGCACGTGGATGTCGGCGCTGTCGGGCAGCCAGAGGCGGGCTTCCAGCCCCGGCGCCGGGGCGGCCTCGGCCTGCGGCCAGGCGGCGCGGGTCAGGGCGATTTCGGCCTCGGCCTGGGCCATGCCCTGCGGCCCCAGCTTCTGCGCCGCGTGCGCCCATTCGCCGAGAATGCGCGCCGACCACAGCGGCGCAAAATGCCCGCGCCGGGCCGCGCCCAGGAGCATCTCGCGCATCACCGTGGGGTAGAGCACGCAGGTGTCGAGCAGCAGCTTCATGGGGCCTCAGTCGAGCCGGAAAAAGACGGCCTTCAGATAGCCGCTTTCGGCAAGCTGCGGCAGCTGCGGGTGGTCGGGGCCGGCATAGCCCGTGTGCAACAGCTGGCCGCGGCGGCCTGCCCTTCCGATACCGCGGGCGGAGGCATTGCGGAAACTCGCAAGATCCGCGGCGTGGGAGCAGGAGCAGAGGCCGAGATAGCCGCCCGGTTTCACCAGGGGGGCGGCCAGTTTCGCCACCCGCTCATACGCGCGCAGACCGGCGTCAAGCGCCTGCTTCGACGGAGCAAAGGCGGGCGGGTCGCAGATCACCACATCGAAGGTCTCGCCCTCCTCACCCAGGGCTGCGAGCACGTCGAAGGCATCGCCCTGGCGGGCGGTGAATTTGTCCTGATGGCCACCGGCTTTCGCACCGTCGGCGGCGAGCTCCAGCGCTGCGGCGGAGCCGTCGGCGCAGGTAGCATGGGTGGCACCGGCTGCCAGCATCGCAAGGCCAAAGCCGCCGACATGGGAGAAGACATCCAGCACCTTGGCGCCGGGCGCGGTCAGCCGGGCGGCAAAGGCGTGGTTTTCGCGCTGGTCGTAGAACAGGCCGGTCTTCTGGCCGCCGGTGAGGTCGGCCATGTAGGTGGCTCCGTTCATCTGAACCGGCACCGGCGCGGCCGGGGCCTCGCCCAGGAGGGTCTGGCTCACGTCGTCCAGCCCTTCCAGCGACCGGGTGCGGCCGGAGGCATTCTTGAGGACCACCTCCGCGCCGGTCACTTCACCCAGCGCCGCGGTCAGCGCGTCGAGATGCGCGTCGGCCCAGGCGGCGTTGGGCTGCACCACGCAAGCCGCGCCGAAACGGTCGATCACCACGCCGGGCAGCCCGTCGGCCTCGGCGTGGACCAGGCGGTAGAAGGGGGCATCGTAAAGCCGCTCGCGCAGCACCAGCGCGCGGCTGAGCCGGGCGGCGAACCAGGCCTGATCGATCACCGCCTCCGGGTTGCGGTCGAGCATGCGGGCGATGATCTTGCTTTCGGGGTTCACCGCCACCAGGCCCAGCGGGCGCTGCGCCTCGTCCTCGAGCACGGCGAGGCTGCCGGGTGCGAGCTTGCGGGTGCGCCGGTCGGTCACCAGCTCGTTGGCATAGACCCAAGGAAAGCCGTGCCGGATGGCGCGGGCGTTCGACTTGGGCTTCATTTTCACGCGGGCGCGCTCGGGCGCGGGGATAGGGGCTGTCATGGGCTTCTCTTAGCGGCAAGCCGCGCGCAGGGAAAGAGGCAGCGCCGGCCGGGGGACCCGCGCCGTGGGCTGCTGGGAACGGTCAGGCCGGGGGGCCGGGATCAGCGCGGGCGGGCGCGCCAGCCGCCGCGGCGGCGGGGGGCGGCCTGCTGCTCCAACCCCTGCTGCAGCACCGCTGTCATCGGGTGCTCCGGGTGGCGGCCGCCGTAGATCTCCAGCAGGCTGCGGATATCTGTCAAAGCGTCACGCTCCGCGGCCACCCCCAGCGCCCAGTCGAAGAAGATGCTGCGGCACTGGGCCTCGGTGATCCCTTCGATCCGGTAGCACTCGAAGATCAGCCCGCGCGGGTCCTGTTCAATCCTGCCCTGCAACTGCGCCCTCCCTGGCCAAGGCTTCCGCAATGATCGCCGCGCATCTGCCATAGCGGGCCTCCAGCTCGTGCTCAAGCGCCTCCAGCCGGGCATAGCCGGTGGTCTGGCAGAGGAAGCGGGCCCCGCCCTCCCCGATCGCGGCGGCCGTGATGGCCTTGCCGGACAGCAGCCGTGCGGCGGTCTGCACGGACCAGAATAGCTGGTATGCGGCATCCAGATATTGTGCATCCGCGTCCTCCAGCCAGCCGCCAGCGACAGCACCGCGCAATCCTTCGGCCACGCCGCGGGTGGCGGATCCGGAGAGGAGCGAGCCGGCCTGGGAGATCAGCTCGATATCCATCATCCGGCCCGGACCGGTCTTGGCGTCCCAGGTGCTGGCGGGGGACTTCGCCGCGGCGAGGCGTGCGCGCATGGTGGCGACCTCTTGCAGCACCTTGCCGCGGTCGCGCGGCTGGCTGAGGAAGCCGGAGCGGAAATCCTCGATTTCCGCCGCCAGGCCGGGATCGCCGGCCACCACCTTGGCACGCGTGAGCGCGAGGTGCTCCCAGACCCAGGCCTCGTTCTGCTGGTAGAGAGTAAAACTCGCGAGGCTCGCCGCCACCGGCCCCTGGTTGCCCGAGGGGCGCAGGCGCATGTCGACTTCATAGAGCTTGCCCTGCGCCATCGGCGCGGTGAGCGCGGTGACCAGCGCCTGGGTGAAGCGGGCGAAATAGGGGCGCGTGGCGAGCGGGCGCCTGCCCTCGGACATGTCGGTGCCGGCGGCGTCGTAGATCACGATCATGTCGAGGTCGGATTGCGCGTTGATCTGCCCGGCGCCAAGCGAGCCCATCGCCAGCACCGCCGCACCGCGGCCCGGGGCGGTCCCGTGCTTTTCGGCAAAATGCGCTGCTACCTCGGGGGCGAGGCCGGCGATCACCGCTTCGGCCAGTTCGGCATAGTGCGCGCCCGCCTCCCCGGCGCCGATCAGCCCGCGCAGGTGGTGGACGCCGATGCGGAAATGCCATTCCTTGCTCCAGCGCCGGGTGGCGTCGAGCTTGGCCTCGTAGTCGCCTTCGCGGGCCAGCAGCGCCGCCAGTTCGCTGTCCAGCGTCTCCCGCCCCGGCCAGGGGTCGAAGAAGGAGCCGCCGATCACCGCATCAAAGACACCGGAGTTGCGCGACAGGAAGCCTGCGAGCGCATGCGAGGTCCCCGCGATATCAATCAGCAGGTCGATGAGCTGCGGATTGGCACGGAACAGGGAGAACAGCTGCACCCCCGCGGGCAGCCCGGCGAGGAAGCCGTCCAGCGCCAGCAGGGTTTCCGAGGGCTGCGCAGTGCGGGCGACGCGGGCCAGCAGTTCAGGCTTCAGCCGCTCGAAGATCTGTGCGCCACGCGGGCTGCGCAGCGCCGGGTAGGTGGGCCAGCGGGAAATAACGGCGCCGTCGAGTTCGGCGGCGGCCTCGGGAGGGACCTCGGGGGGCGCGGCGGCGGCCTCCGAGGTGCCGCTGCCAGGGGCAAAGAAGCCTTCGGTCAGCTCGTGCACCTCGCGGAGCCGCTCCTTCAGCGTCTCCAGCAGATCGCCGGGCGCACAGTCCATCAGGCAGGCGATGCGGGCGATGCCGTCTTCGGACTTGGGCACCTGGTGGGTCTGGGCGTCATGCACCATCTGGATGCGGTGCTCCACCTCGCGGTGGGCGCGGTAGTGTCTGGTCAGGGTTTCAGCGGCCTCCTGCGGCACCCAGCCCTTGGCCGCCAGCGCCGCCAGGCCTTCTACCGTGCCGCGCACCCGCAGGCTGTCGTCGCGGCCGCCCGCGATGAGCTGCCGGGTCTGGGTGAAGAACTCGATCTCGCGGATGCCGCCGCGGCCCAGCTTCATGTCGTGGCCGGGCACCTTCAGGGCGCCGCCGGTGCCCTTGTTCTCGCGGATGCGCAACCGGATGTCGTGGGCGTCCTGGATGGCGGCAAAATCCAGGTGCCGCCGCCAGACGAAAGGGCGCAGGGTCTTGAGGAAGCGTTCGCCCGCCGCGATGTCGCCGGCACAGGGCCGGGCCTTGATGTAGGCGGCGCGCTCCCAGCTGCGGCCCAGGCTTTCGTAGTAGCGTTCCGCTGCCTCCATCGCGAGGCACACGGGCGTGACGGAGGGGTCCGGGCGCAGCCGCAGGTCGGTGCGGAAGACATAGCCGTCGCCGGTGCGGTCGCTGAGGGCCGCGCACATGTTGCGGGTGGCGCGCACCATGCCCTGGCGCGCCTCGTAGAAGTCGCTTGGCTCAAAGCGGGTCTCGTCGAACAGGCAGATCAGGTCGATGTCGGAGCTGTAGTTCAGCTCATGCGCGCCCATCTTGCCCATCGCGAGGACGGTGAGGCCCGCGGCGGTCTCAACATCCTCTTCGCTCAAGCCCGGCAACTTGCCGCGGCGGATCAGGGTGGCGATCTCCGCCTTGATGGCCACATCGGCCGAGAGCGCGCCAAAGTCGGTGAGCGCGCCGGTCACCTGCTCCAGCGTCCAGGCCCCGGACAGGTCGCACAGCGCGGTCAGGAGCGCCAGCCGCCGCTTGCCTTGGCGCAGCCCCGGCTTGAGCTCGTCCGGCGCCAGCGCGCGGCAGTCCGCAAGCACCTGCTGCAGGGCCGCGTCCGGATCGGCCAGCGCCTGCGGCAGCCAGTCCGCCTCGCGCGCTGTCAGCTCGTTCAGATAGGGGCTGGAGCCGCAGACGCCGGCAACCAGAGCGGCCTCGTCACCGCCGAGGTCCGGTACAAGCGCGCGCGCCTCCTCCCCCAGGGTCTCGTCAAATGCGCGCGGCAGGCGCGTGATCTTCAAAGCGTTGCTCATGGGCCGAGACTGTGCCGCGCGGCGGGGGGCGTCAATGGGCAAAGCCGCCCGGGGCGTGCGGCCCGGGCCTAATACTGCAGGCGTAGTACTAATGCTGCAGGCGTAGTACTTACGTAGGGTCAGGAATACCCGCATCGCCAGAGCGCATCTGCCTTGCTAAACTTACAGATGCGGTCGCGTTCCACTGCGCGGGGCATTTTTGCATTGTTGACGAGTGATCTTAGGTATCTTGGATGCCCGGGGAAAGGTGTGCCGCTGTGTCCGCCGCCCCCGGGCAGTCCCTTGCTCCGACGGTCAGCCTCCGGAGCTTTCAGGCACCGGACAACGGGATGCGGCCGCACGAGACCCAGCCGCGCGCGCTGACTGTTTTCTGGGTCCGGCCCCCTCCCCGCCCCCCGACATCAGATAAAATCAGGCCTTTCCAGTGCGATGCCACCCAAATGTAAAAAACATTCACATTCACCCTTGAAGCGGGCGCCCGCGCTTCCGATATGCTATCATGTGAAAAGGATTTACATTCACGCGCAACCTGGAGACCCCTGATGACGAGTTACACCCAACCCGCCCCGCAGCTTTCCGCCCAGGGCTGGTTTTCCCGCAGCGAAGCCTGGCTGGACAGCAAGGGTAAAGGCGCCTGGATCGCCGTTATGGTGCTGGGCTTTGTGTTCTTCTGGCCCGTCGGCCTCGCCCTTCTGTTCTACATGATCTGGAGCAAGCGCATGTTCAGCAAATCCGCCTGCCGCCGCACCAGCTGGATGTCTTCGGGGTATTCGGCAATGAAATCCTCCGGCAACCACGCCTTTGACGCCTACAAGGCCGACACGCTGCGCCGGCTGGAGCGGGAGCAGCATGACTTCGAAGCCTTCCTGCAACGCCTGCGCGAGGCCAAGGACAAGGCCGAGTTCGACCAGTTCATGGACGAGCGCGCCCGTCACGCCGATCACGCCGATGAGGACGGCGAAGAGGATCCGCGCGGCGATGACCGCCGCTGAGCGTTGCCGGACCCGGCAGATGACGATGCCGCCACGCCCCCGTCGGGCGGGGCGGCGCCTGCGATCGGGCCGCGCTGCCGGCCCTCCCCTTTCCCCGCCTGAAAAGGACCGCCATGCGTGACCACTCCCCCCTGCCCCGTTCCGCGTTCCGCCCGGATCCCGCCGGCCCTGGCCTGCCCGATCCCTTCGAGCGGCCCGAGGCCTATAGCGGCGTCACCGCCAAGCGGCTCCTGGCCTGGATCGTGGACAGTATCGTGATCCTCTGCCTCAGCGCCGTGACGGTGGTGCTCACTGCCTTCACCGGGCTTCTGATCTGGCCGATGCTTTATCTTGCGGTGGGGCTGGCCTACCGGACGCTGACCATTGCTGCGGGCTCGGCCACCTGGGGCATGCGGGCAGCCGGGATCGAGCTGCGCACCGCCGCCGGCACGCCGCTGAACGCGGGCGAGGCGGCGCTGCACACCGCGGGCTATTCGCTCTCGATGGCATTTGCGCCGCTGCAGGTGATCTCGGTGGTGCTGATGCTGACCGGCGCCCGCGGCCAGGGGCTGAGCGACCTGGCGCTCGGCACCGCGATGCTGAACCGCCGGGCGCTGGCAGCCGATTAAACCATTTTCAACAACGCCCCTTGGCGCATTGCGGGGGCGTTGCTATCATATTTGCAACTGCCTGTCCCCGCCGCCACGAAAGCTGCCGTTTCCCCGATGCGCCACACCCTTCCGATTGCCCCGCAATTCTACGTGACGGCGCCGCAGCCCTGCCCCTACCTGGATGGCCGCATGGAACGCAAACTGTTCACCGCGCTGCAGGGCGACGGGGTGGAGCAGCTCAACAACAGCCTCAGCCAGCAGGGCTTCCGGCGCTCGCAGAACGTGCTCTACCGGCCATCCTGCTCGGAGTGCTCGGCCTGCCTGTCGGCGCGCATCGACGTGGCCGCCTTCGGTCCCAGCCGCAGCCAGAAGCGCACTCTGCGGCGCAACCGCCACCTGTTGCGCCGGGCCACCTCGCCCTGGGCGACGGAAGATCAGTTCACCCTGTTCCGCCGCTATCTGGACAGCCGCCACGCCGATGGCGGCATGGCCGACATGGATGTCTTCGAATATGCCGCGATGGTGGAAGAGACCCCGGTGCGCAGCCGGGTGGTGGAATATTCCGAACCCGGCACCAATACGCTCGCCGCGGTCTCGCTCACCGATGTGCTGGAGGACGGGCTGAGCATGGTCTATTCCTTTTACGCCCCGGACCAGCCGCAGAATTCGCTGGGCACCTACATGATCCTCGACCATATCGAGATCGCGCGGGAGGCCGGGCTGCCCTATGTCTACCTCGGCTACTGGGTGCCGGGCAGCGCCAAGATGGGCTACAAGGCGAAGTTCTCAGGCCTGCAGATCTACCACGAGAGCCAGTGGAAGGTGATGACCGACCCCGCCGCCTACGCCGAGGCGGACCACCCGCTCTCTACCGATCCGATCGCCGAACAGGTCGCCAACATCCAGCTGCCGGAGCAGCCGGTGCACCGGAACCGCTGATGCAATATCTTCACGCCGTGAGCCTCGTCGTGACCGACTACGATGCGGCGATATCCTTCTACTGCGGCCAGCTCGGCTGGCAGCTGGCCGCAGACGTGGACTTGGGCAGCAAGCGCTGGGTGCGCATCCTGCCGCCGGGGGCGGAGCACGGCAGCCTGATCCTCGCCCGCGCCGAAGGCCCTGCCCAGAAGGCCGTCATCGGCAACCAGTTCGGCGGCCGCGTCGGGCTGTTCCTCGCCAGCGATGACTTCGCCCGCGACCATGCGGCGATGCAGGCGCAGGGCGTCATCTTCGAAGAAGAGCCGCGCCGCGAGCCCTATGGCACCGTCGCCGTCTGGCGCGACCCCTTCGGCAACCGCTGGGACCTGATCCAGTTCACCTGACCGCCGCCGCCCGCGCTTCCTCCTGCCACTTTCTGACCTCGAAAACCCCGGGGTGAATGCGCCCGCGGGGCGCAGAGGGGCAGCGCCCTTGCCCGGCTCTCAGGGCATCAGAAAAAGCGAAGAAGGGCCCCGCAGGGCCCCTCTCATCTCTCTCCCGCGCGCGCCGGTCAGCTCGGGATCAGCGCCGGCACGATGGTCACGATGGCCGGGAACAGCCACAGGATGCCAAGCCCCACCACCTGGATCACCACGAAGGGCAGGATACCGCGGTAGATATGGCCGGTGGTCACCTCCTTCGGCGCGACCCCGCGCAGGTAGAACAGCGCAAAGCCGAAAGGCGGGGTCAGGAACGACGTCTGCAGGTTCACCGCCACCATGATGGTCACCCATTTCGGATCGAAAGACCCGCCATAGATCACCGGGCCCACGATCGGGATCACGATGTAGATGATCTCCAGGAAGTCCAGCACGAAGCCCAGGAAGAACAGCACCAGCATCACGATCAGGAAGACCGTCATCTCGTTGTCGAAGCTCTTCAGGAACTGCTGGATGTAGTGTTCGCCGCCAAAGGAGATCACCACCAGGTTCAGAAGCTGCGAGCCGATCAGGATGGTGAACACCATCGAGGTCACCTTGGCGGTCTCCCGCACCACCGGCGTCAGCACCCCGGCCTTGAACAGCACCCAGCAGCCGAACAGCAGCCCGAACAGCGCAAAGAGATAGGCGCCATAGGCCACGATGAAGGCAATCCAGCTCTCGGCGCTCACGCCGCCCTGGTTCACCCGCAGGTCGAAGTTGACCCCGACCAGGATGCAGAGCGCCACCGCGAAGGTCGACCAGATGATGATCTTGCCCGACCGGCCCTGGTCCTGCAGCTTGCGGTAGGCGGCCAGCATGATGGCGCCGCCCGCTCCCAGCGCCGCGGCGGGCGTCGGGTTGGTGATGCCGCCCAGGATCGAGCCCAGCACCGCGACAATCAGAACCAGCGGCGGGAAGACCACCCGGATCAGATCATTGCCGGCGCAGCGCCTGGCGGCTTCCTTGCAGCCGTAAAGCGCCAGCAGAAGCGGCAGCGCGATCCACAGCACCGTCGCCCCGGGCGAGGTGGTGGGCGCGATGGCCACCAGGTCCGCCAGCGCGATCAGCAGCACCCCGATGGCGCCGAGGATCAGCGGCTTGGCATCGCGCGAGGGCGCAACGCCGCGGCCGAAGGCCAGCACCAGCCCCGCCATCACCATCAGCACGGTGAGACCGGTGCCGATCGGGGCGGCATTTGCGATCTTCGCTGCGCGCGCGGCTTCCAGCTCCTCCGGGCTCAGCCGCTGGGCCTCGCTGACGCCGCCTGCGGCGCGGATCGCTTTCTGCTCTTCAACCGCAGCGTCCCAGGCTGTCTGGCCGTGCAGTTCGATCATCGACGCCTTGCAATCGGCGCCTACATTGGTGCGCAGCGAGGCTGTCTGGCCAGCGTCGGAAAAGGCCGAGACGGTGATGTTCTGGCTGCCGATCAGGTTGACGCTTCCCAGGAGCATCGCGCCGCCGATCAGGGCTGCCGGAACCGCGAGGAACCAGGTCAGCCCTTCGCTGCGGGTGATGACCGTGCCGGTGCCGGTTTCCAGGTTCACCGCCGGGGCTTTTTCCGGGTTCAGCAGCGCATAGCCAAAGGCATAGCCCGCATAGAGCAGCGCCAGCAGGATGCCCGGCAGCAGGGCCGCCTGGAACAGGGTGCCGACCGAGACCACCGCAGGCTCGCCCAGGTAGGTGAGCGCGTCGGAACAGCCGGCCTCCTGCGCGCGGGCTTCCTGGGCGGTGGAGTAGAGATCGCCCGCCAGGGTGCCCAGGAGAACGATCACGATGGAAGGCGGGATGATCTGCCCCAGCGTGCCGGAGGCCGCGATCACGCCGGTGGCGAGCTCGGGCGAGTAGTTGTTGCGCAGCATGGTGGGCAGGGCGAGGAGGCCCATGGTCACCACGGTGGCGCCGACGATGCCGGTGGAGGCAGCCAGGAAGGCGCCCACGACCACGATCGACACGGCGAGGCCGCCCGGCAGCGGGCCAAAGACCCGGGCCATAGTGGTCAGGAGGTCATTGGCGATCTTGGAACGCTCCAGCGTGATGCCCATCAGCACGAACATCAGCACCGCCAGCAGCGTCTCGATCGACGCGCCCGCCAGAACCCGCTCGTTCATCCGGTTCACGATGAAGGACACGTTGCGGTCCATCGCCACTTCCCAGCCCTGCGGGAACACCGGCTCGGCGATGCGCGGCAGTTCCGGGTATCGGAACACCGAGACCGCGTCCGGCTTCACCCCGCTGGCGACAAGATCGCGGTAGAGCTGGGACGAGGTGTCGATGGCCTGGTGCACCAGGATGCCCGCACTGTCGAGCGCGGCGATGATCCCGAAGGAGATGACCCCGGCACCGCCGATGGCGAAGGCCACCGGAAAGCCGGAAAGGATGCCCCCGAAGAGGCAGAAAAACACGATGATCAGGCCGATTTCGACGCCATCTAGTCCAAATAGCATAACTGCTGCCTCTTACTTAATGCGTGCCTTCGTAGGCTTCTTCACCCTCTCCAAGGCTGTCCTTGTCGAGGTATTTGTCTTCGCTTTCCGGGCCTTCCGAGAACTCCAGGAAGGAGCGGTAGAAGAAGGCGATCGCATGCAGGAACACCATGGCGGCAAACAGGACCAGCAGGATCTTGAACAGGAAATAGGCGTTGAAACCGTTCGGGCTGAAGCCGATGGTCTCCACGTTCCAGCGCAGGGCACGGGATTTCATCACCAGCCGGTCCAGCGTGTCCGAAGCCGAGGGTTTCGGCACGATCAGGTGCCGCCACAAGAAATACCAGCCGTACATCCACGTGAGCACCGCCGCGGGCATCATGAAGATCAGCGAGCCGAACATGTCGACCACCCGCTTGGCGCGGAAGCTGATGCCGGAATAGATCAGGTCGACGCGCACATGGCCGCTTTGCACGAAAGTGTAGGTGACGCAGAGGCAGACCACCAAAGCATTGTAAAGCTTCAGCTCCTCGGCGAACCAGCTGATGTCCTGGCTGAACGGGATGCCGAAGCCGAAGCTCATGTCCGGGCGGGCGAAGACCCGCTGCATGAAGACAATGACGATCTGCTGGATCACCATCAGAAGGCCGGCCCAGGCAAAGAAGCGCCCGGTGGTGTTGGCAAAGGCCTCCAGCCCGCGCACCACCGCCCACATCAGCGGCCGGAAATAGATCCCGGCGGCCGTCAGCAGCAGGAAGGCGGTGAAGATGACGAAGAAGAACTCGACCGAGCCGCCGTAATAGACAAAGCGCATGATCGAGGCCTTGTCCGACCAGTCGAGCCAGAGCTGCGGATGGGTGACGGCGTAGCCGAAGTTGTAAAAGGCGCCGGCCAGGTTCTGGATCAGCCACACGAGGCCGCCCCAGATGGCGCCAAAGAAGGAGATGCCAGTCTCTTCCTGCATGTTTCCCCCGGAAGATTGCTGCTGCGGGCTGGGCGCGCGGAGGGCGCCGGCCGTCCCGTCTTATGCAACTGCAAAGGGACCCCCCGCGCCAGGCGGGGGATCCGATGAAGGCGGTGCGGTCCGGTTAGCCCAGAACGCGGTCGCGTTGTGCGGTGTAGACGCCGGAGGACAGGTTCTGCCAGGCCGAGGAGGACTTCATCGACTTCATGGCGCTGTCGTGGATCTTCTTGTAAAGCTCGTCGCCGAGGTTCTCGTCGTGGACTTCCTTGCTCGCCTTGCCGAAGGCATCCCAGACGGAATCGGGGAATTCCATGACCTTGACGCCGCCGGCCTGCAGGCGCTGCAGCGCGTCGCCGTTGTTGGTCAGGAACTGGGCCAGGTTCCACTGGTGGCACTCGGCCGAGGCGATCTCAATGATTTTCTGATGCGCGGGCGACAGGCTCTCATAGACTTCGCGGTTGGTCGCCACCGACAGGCCCGCACCCGGCTCGTGGAAGCCCGCGGTGTAGTAGGTCTTGGTGATTTCCTGGAAGCCCGCCTTCTCGTCCGCCCAGGGGCCGATCCACTCGGTGCCGTCGATGGCGCCGGAGGACAGCGCCTGGTAGACTTCGGAGCCGGGAATGTTCTGCACCGAGGCGCCCAGCTTGCCCAGCGCCTTGCCGCCCAGGCCCGGCATCCGGAACTTCAGGCCGTTGAAATCTTCCGGTGCGTTGATTTCCTTGGAGAACCAGCCGCCTGCCTGGGCGCCGGTGTTGCCGCCGAGGAAGGATTTCAGCCCGAAGATCTGGCCCAGCTCGTCGTGCAGCTCGTGGCCGCCGGCGTGGTAGTACCAGTTGGTCAGCTCCTGCGCGGTCATGCCGAAGGGCACCGCGGTGAAGAACGCATAGCCCGGGTGCTGGCCGACGAAATAATAGTCGGCGCCGTGGTACATGTCGGCCTGGCCGGAAGTGACGGCGTCGAAGACCTCGAAGGCGCCGACCAGCTCGCCGGCGGCTTTCAGGTCGACGGTCAGGTCGCCGCCGGACATGGCGGTGATGTTGTCGGCAACGCGCTGTGCGGAATCATGCACGCCCGCCAGGCCGCGGCCCCAGGTGGTCACCATGGTCAGGGTGCGCTTGCCCTGGGCATAGGCCGGCGCGGCCAGGCCGGTGGCGGCAGCGGCAGTGCCGCCCAGTGCGGACGTTTTCAAAAAAGAACGGCGATCCATCAAATGTTCCTCCCATTTTATACGGATGCCCGCGGCAGGCGCGGGCGGATCGGTTCGGGTGCGGCAAGCCTACCGCCGGGGAAATTAATGTGAATACCAAGTACTACGTAGACGAGCGCGTTTTTCATGTTCTCCACAAGCATGAGACACAACCAAGGATTGAAAGACGCCGGTTTCCGGGGTGTTTCAGGGACGGCGGCGGGGGCGCTGCCTGCGCGGCTCTTTGATTCTGCCGCAGATTTGCGTAACGATTCGCCCCGATTCCGGCCCGGCTCGCGGAGACCCGCCAAGATGCGCCTGCTCAGCTTCCTTCTGCGCCCCAACTACGCGCAGAAACTTTCGCTTCTGACGACCTTGCCGCTCCTGGTGGCGGGGCTCGCGATTGCGCTGGTTGTGGGCTACCAGTCGCGCGCCTTGGCCGAGCGCGAGATCCAGGCGCTGGAGCGGCAGCTGATCCGCACCAAGAAGGACGAGCTGCGCAACTATGTGACCCAGGCGCGGAACGCCTTTGGCCATATCTACGGGCTTGCCAGCCCCGACGATGCCGAGGCCAAGGAACAGGTCACCCAGATGCTGAGCGCGATGATCTACGGCAAGGATGGTTTCTTTTTCGTCTACGATTATGCCGGCACCAACCTGGTGAGCCCGCGGCAAACCGAGTTCATTAACCGCAACTGGACGGGGCTCACCGACAGCCGCGGCGTGCCGGTGGTGGACGAGTTCATCCGCCTCGCCCGCGAGGGCGCGGGCTGGCACAGTTTCACCTGGCAGAAGCCCTCCACCGGCGAGGAGGCGCAGATGATCGCCTATGTAGTGGGCTTGCAGGACTGGCAATGGGCTGTGGGCACGGGCGTGTTCATCGACGATGTGCTGGCCTCGGTCGCGGCTTCGCGGGCGGATGTGGAGGCGCGGGTGCGGCGCACGTTCCTCTACATCGGGGCGATCACACTGGTGTCGCTGATCCTGGTCTTTGCCTCGGGAATGCTGCTCAACATCCGCGAGCGGCGGCTGGCCGATGCCAAGCTGAAGGAGCTCACGCAGCGGGTGTTCGATGCCCAGGAGGAAGAGCGCGGCCGGGTGGCGCGGGAGCTGCACGACGGCATCAGCCAGCTGCTGGTCGGAGTGCGCTATGCGCTGGACAACGCCCGGCGCAGGCTGGGCCGCGGCGACAGCGCGGGTGCGGAGGCGCCGCTTGGCAAGGGCATCACCAGCCTGCTCACCGCCATTTCCGAAGTCCGCCGGATCAGCCGCGACCTGCGGCCCGGGGTGCTCGACGACCTCGGCCTCGGCCCGGCGCTGAAGGCGCTGACGGATGACTTTGCTGCCCGCACCGGCATCGAAACCGAGTTTTCTACCGTGGTGTTCCGAAACCGGCTCGACCAGGACGCCAAGATCGCGCTCTACCGGATCGCGCAGGAGGCGCTCACCAACATCGAGCGCCACGCCGACGCCAGCAAGGTCAGCATCAGTCTGCGCGGCCACACCAGGGGCGCCACCATGCGCATCACCGACAACGGCTGCGGCCTGCCGTCCGCGGACATGCGCGGCGGCACCGGCATCGGCTTGCGCAACATGCAGGAGCGGATGGAGCAGCTTGACGGCACCTTGCGCATTCTGTCATCACGTGGCGGCCAAAGCGGCACAGTGATCGAGGCGGGGCTGCCGCTCAGCCATCTGCTGCCGCCCGGCGATGAAGCCACGCCCGCGCGGCTGCCATGACGCCAGAGGGGACTCCCGCATGCAACCGGTGAAAGTTCTGATCGTGGACGACCACCCGATGGTGGCCGAGGGCATCCAGTCGATCCTGGAAAGCTATGACGACATCGCCGTGGTCGGTTGTCTCACCGATGGCCGCGAGGCGGTGGCGCAGGCGGGCAAGCTGGCGCCGGACGTGATCCTGATGGATCTCAACATGCCGCAGCTTGGCGGGCTCAGCGCCACCGAGATGATCCTGGAGCAGACCCCCGGCGTGCGCATCCTGATCCTGACGATGCACGACAGCGCCGAGTACATCTCCACTGCGCTCAGCCATGGCGCCATGGGCTATGTGCTGAAGGATGTGCCCACCGAAGAGATCAAGCAGGCCATCGACGCGGTAATGCAGGGAGAAACTTATCTCTGCACCGGCGCGGCCGGCTCGCTGAAACCCAAGGAAGGCGGTGCCCGCGAGGCACTGACCGGGCGCGAGCAGACCATCCTGCTGGAGCTGGCGCAGGGCAAATCGAACAAGGAAGTGGCGCTGGCGCTCGACATTTCCGTGCGCACGGTGGAGACCCACCGCAAGAACATCAAACGCAAGCTGGGCATCTCCTCCACTGCCGGGCTGACCCGCTATGCGCTGGAACACGGCGTGCTGCAGGGGACCGGCGCGGGGCTTTAGGGCCCCCGGCGCGGGCTGGGCACTTCCAAGACGCATAGCACGGTTCAATCTGGCACGGATCTTTCCGGCACCGGCCCGTCTTAGGGCTAACGCGGTCAAGGCGCCCTCTCCGTGACAACGCGCCAAGACCGCATCCGCTCAGTCGCGCAGCGCATCCGCTCAGTCGCGCAACGCATCCGCCCGCACCCGGCTGGCGGCCCGGTGGCAGGGCAGCACCCGGCCATAGAGCTGCCGGGTGCGCTCCTCGCCGCCGCACATGCCTTCGGCCTCGACAAAAGAGAAGATGCCGACGTAGCGCCGCCGCGCGCCCTCCACCGGAGTCACGCGGTGCAGCGAATAGCGGCCGCGGAAGATCTGCAAATCGCCCGGCTGCAGCACCAGCTTGCGCACCAGGGGCGAGCTGCCGGCCAGTACCTGGGCCACGCCTCCATAGTTCTCATCCGCGGCCGAGCGCAGCATCGGGGCGTATTCGAAGTCGCCGCCCGCCTCGCCGTTCTGGATCGCCAGCGTCACCGTGTAATTGTTGGTATCGAAATGCCAGGGAAAGCCGCCGCCTTCCTCCACCATGTTGATGATCACATCGGCGAGCGGATCGCTATAGCGGAAGAACCGCTCCTCCGGTTCGCCGAGCGCGGTGCGGATGAAGGGCATGAAGGAGGGGGCCTCGTAGATCTGCCGCAGCGGGCTGTCCGGGCCGAAGCTGTCGGCCGGAATGAAGGCGTTCGAGCGGCCGTGGAACTGGCGCGCCGGGTGATCCGGCGGCAGCCGCGGGTCATCCTGGCTGAAATAGGGGTTGGCGCGGCTGAAGGACCGGTGCGCCCGCTCCGCCACCGCCTCGGCTTCCTCCGCGAGCCGCGCCACGCCCCCGGCGTGCACGAAGCCCGGCAGCACTGCGCAGCCGCTGGCGCCCAGGTCGCGCTGCAGATCCGCGATCAGCTGCGCATAGGCGCGCGAGCCTGGCCGGTCCAGTGGGTAGCGCCCGACATCGACCAGCGCGGAGAGGTTATCCTCAGTCATGCAATATCCTTTCCCGTGAAAACACCCACGGGTTGAGCCTGCCTGCGGTCCCGGCGGGTTTCTGGCACAAACGGGACACCCGTCTGCCGGTTTTGGCATTTTTTTGCCGCTGCACAGGCCGCGGCCTTCGCGGAAATGTCCCGGCCGACCCGCTTGACGCAAGAAAATGTCCCCAGAGGGTGTTTTTTTGACAGGTTTGCCGGTTGACGCCCCTGCCCCCCGCGCCTAATGTCCGCTGCAACGCAACGAGGAGCCTGTGGCCGTGACCACCCTAGTCGTAATCGTAGGAACCAAGCGCATGGGCCGGTAACGGTTAACCATACTCGAACCCATGCGCCTCCGACCTGACATCGGGGGCTTTTTTTATGCGTAACGGACGATGCCGCCAATTGGAGCAGAAAGCAGATGACACGTGAAATGACCGGCGCGAAGATGGTTGTTCAGGCCCTGAAGGATCAGGGCGTGGACGTGGTGTTCGGGTATCCCGGCGGCGCCGTACTGCCGATCTATGACGAGATCTTTCAGCAGAACGACATCAAACACGTCCTGGTCCGCCACGAACAGGGCGCGGTGCATGCTGCCGAGGGCTATGCCCGCTCCACCGGCAAGCCGGGCGTGGTGCTGGTTACTTCCGGCCCCGGGGCGACCAATGCGGTCACCGGCCTGACTGACGCGCTCCTGGATTCGATCCCGATCGTGGTGCTGACCGGCCAGGTGCCGACCTTCATGATCGGCTCGGACGCCTTCCAGGAAGCCGATACCGTCGGCATCACGCGCCCCTGCACCAAGCACAACTGGCTGGTGAAGGACACCGACACGCTGGCCCCCACCCTGCATGAGGCCTTCCACGTCGCGATGGCCGGCCGCCCCGGTCCGGTGCTGGTCGACATCCCAAAGGACGTGCAGTTTGCCACCGGCGCTTACCAGGGCCCGAAACCCGCGGCCTCGCACTACCAGCCGCCGCTGAAAGGCGACATGGAGGCGATCACCGAGCTGGTGGAGGCGATCGAGACCGCCAAGCGGCCGGTGTTCTATACTGGCGGCGGCGTGATCAACTCCGGCCCCGCCGCAAGCCAGTTGCTGCGCGAGCTGGTCGGTGCCACCGGCATCCCCGTCACCTCCACCCTGATGGGGCTCGGCGCCTACCCGGCTTCGGGGGAGAACTGGCTGGGCATGCTGGGGATGCACGGGCTCTATGAGGCCAATATGGCGATGCACGGCTGCGATCTGATGATCAACATCGGCGCCCGCTTCGACGACCGCATCACCGGCCGCATCGACGCCTTCAGCCCGCGTTCGAAAAAGGCGCATATCGACATCGACCCCTCCTCGATCAACAAGGTGATCCGGGTCGATATTCCAATCGTCGGCGACGTCGGCCATGTGCTGGAGGACCTCCTGAAGGTCTGGAAGGCGCGCGGCCGCAAGGTGAACCGCGAAGCACTCGCCAAGTGGCAAAAACAGATCGCCGAATGGCGCGCGGTCAACTGCCTGTCGTTCAAGAACTCAGGGACCACGATCAAGCCGCAGCACGCGCTGCAGCGGCTGGAAGCGCTGACCAAGGACCGCGACCGCTACATCACCACCGAGGTCGGCCAGCACCAGATGTGGGCGGCGCAGTATCTCGGGTTTGAGGATCCGAACCGCTGGATGACCTCCGGAGGCCTCGGCACCATGGGCTATGGCTTCCCGGCGTCGATCGGGGCGCAGATGGCACATCCGGACGCGCTGGTGATCAACGTGGCAGGCGAAGCGTCCTGGCTGATGAACATGCAGGAGATGGGCACCGCGGTGCAGTTCCGCCTGCCGGTCAAGCAGTTCATCCTCAACAACGAGCGCCTCGGGATGGTGCGCCAGTGGCAGGAGCTGCTGCACGGCGAGCGCTACAGCCACAGCTGGTCCGAGGCGCTGCCCGACTTCGTCAAGCTGGCCGAGGCCTTCGGCGCCAAGGGTATCTGCGTGAGCGACCCCAAGGACCTGGACGATGCGATCATGGAGATGATCGAATATGACGGGCCGGTGATCTTCGACTGCCTGGTGGAGAAGCACGAGAACTGCTTCCCGATGATCCCATCCGGCAAAGCGCACAACGAGATGCTGCTGGGCGAGGCCGAGACGCAGGGCGTCATCCAGGCTGGCGGCGCGGTGCTGGTGTAACGCAGCAACGCCGCAAATTTCTTCGAAGAAATTTGCCAAGAATTTTCGAAAATTCTTGGCAGCGAGAGACGAGAGAAAGGCACAACATGTCTGCCCTGCACATCAAAAAAGGCTCAACCCGCCATTCCGCTTACAACCTGCGTCCGACGTTTTCGGACGTGCAGGAGCGCCACACCATCGCGGTGCTGGTGGAGAATGAACCCGGTGTGCTGGCCCGGGTGATCGGCCTGTTTTCCGGCCGCGGCTACAATATCGAAAGCCTCACCGTGGCGGAGGTCGACCACACCGGGCACCTCAGCCGGATCACCGTGGTCACCACCGGCACGCCGCAGGTGATCGAGCAGATCAAGGCGCAGCTGGGGCGCATCGTCTCGGTGCGCGACGTGCACGACCTCACCGTCGAAGGCGTCGCGGTGGAACGGGAGCTGGCAATCCTGAAAGTGGCGGGAGAGGGCGACAAGCGGGTCGAGGCGCTGCGGCTGGCGGATATCTTCCGCGCCAATGTGGTCGACAGCACGCTGAACAGCTTTGTCTTCGAGATTACCGGCGCGCCCGACAAGATCGACGCCTTTGCCGAGCTGATGCGGCCTCTTGGCCTGACCGAGATCGCCCGCACCGGGGTGGCGGCGCTGCTGCGCGGCAACGGCTAGGCAGGACAGGGGCGCTTCCCTGCTGCCTCCCGCGTCCCTTGTTGAAACAAAAGCCGCGCATCAGCGCGGCTTTCTTGCGTTGGGGCGGTGCAGGCGGCAGGTGCGCAGGCCCGCTGCCGACAGCGTTAGCCGCCGCGTCGCCGGACGCTCAGGGGCGGCCTTGCCTCAAGCGCTGGGGGGCAGAGGATGCGGCTCCGCTGCTGCGCGGTCCGGGAAAGGGGATCACCGCGCCGGAGGCTGCGGGCGGCTGGGAGATGCCCAATTCCGCCCGGCCGGGAGCCGCAGGCTCAGCGCCGGCGTCAGCGGCCGCGGTCAACTGGTCCGCAATCTCCGGGCTGGCAGGATCCGCCAGCACCACCGGATTTTCCGCGAGCCGGAGATTTCCCCGCAAAACCAAATCGAATTCAACCCAGTCCCCGGCGCTGAGCGGCGCTTGTCCGAATTGCCTTTCCCGTCTGAAGAAAGCCAGGTCGCCCTGATCCTCGCACCAGATAACGGCCTTATTCAGGGCTGCGTCACTCCAGAGAACGACTCCAATCATACCATTCCTCGCTTTGCGGCATACCAATTCTGGAACAAATAGGAACCATCCAACACGGCTATTTATGTTCTGGTCTATTGCAATTTGTGACAGTTCCGATAGGCTTCTGACGTCTATTGGCGGCATCTCTGACGCTAACCAGCGACAGAGATGCCGCTTCCTGCTGCTGATCCGTGGCGGTAACGCACGTAAAACCGGCGGGTCCGCCCGCATTTTGTCAGGGAAACCGCGCGGTTATGGCAACTCCTACCCGTTCTCCGGCCGATCTGAGAAATATGTTTGGCGCCAACCTGCGCCAACTGGCGCGGGACTACCCGTCGATCTCCGAATTGTCGCGGCAGCTTGGCGTTAACAGGACGCAATTCAACCGCTACCTCTCCGGCGAGAGCTTTCCGCGGCCGGATGTGCTGGACCGCATTTGCAGCTTCTTCGATGTCGATGCGCGTATTCTGCTGCACCCGGTCGATACGCTGTCGCAAGGCGGGCAAGTCGTCAACGGGCCATTTCTTTCGGATTTTTTGGGTCACGGTGTGCGGCACCTCTCGGAATCCTTTTTTCCGTCGGGATTTTACCGTTTTACTCGCCGAAGTTTCATAAATGAGCAAAAATTCGTCATCGGCCTGGTCTTGGTCTTCCGCAAGGGCGGGGTCACCTATATCCGCGGGTTCGAGGCGAAGGAAGCGATGGCAAGCCAGGGCCTGCCGACGCACCCCGCCGCGCGCGAGTTCCGCGGGTTCGTCAGCGCTCATGAGGACGGTGTCGCCTTTGTGATCGCGCGGCGCAAGGCGATGACCTACTCCTTCAACTACCTCGCGCGCGCAGCGTCCTTGGAGAACAACTTCTGGTCCGGCTACGTGGCGCGCACCGTGCGCGAGGGCGCCGTGGGCGAGCGGGTGACGCGCATGGTTTATGAACACCTGGGCCGCGACCGGCGGCTTGTGCTGCAGGCTGCGCGCAGCGCGGGGTTTGCGGCTGAAGAAGATCTCCTGCCCTTCCACCGCCGCCTATTGCGCTGCGGCGAGCCCTTCCGCTAACCGCGCCCCGCTGCCGCCAGCCGGTAGATGTGCCAAGCCGCATGGCCAAGGAGCGGCAGCACCAGGAACAGGCCGAGAAAGCCGGGCAGCAGCGCCGCAAAAGTCACGCCCGCGATCAGCGCCGCCCAGACCATCATCACCGCGAAGTTCTGCTGCACGTACTGGAAGCTGGTGATCATGGCGGTGACGAAATCCACCTCCCGGTCGAGGAGCAGCGGCAGCGCGATCACCGTGATCATGTAAAGGAGCAGTGCAAACAGCGCCCCCGCAAAGGTTCCGAAGGCCAGCATCGCCGCGCCTTGCGCAGTGAAGAAGACCTCCAGCGAAGAGGAGATGTTGGTCATCACCGAATGGCCGAGGAAGAGCGCAAAGATCATGTGGCCAAGGAAGAACCAGAACAGGAAGACAACCAGAATGATGGCGCAGAGCGAGGGCAGCTGGCGGCGGCTCTGCTGCAGCACAACGCCGAGAATGGCGCCAAATCGCACCGGTTCGCCCTGCTCCAGCCGGTGCGAGACCTCGTAGAGCCCGACGGCAAGGAACGGGCCGATCAGCGGGAAGCCGATGACGGCGAGCACCAGCCAGAAGGTTGTGCCGGTCTCAAACGTGATCCAGGCCATGGCCCAGCCCGCCAGCACGTAAACGGCGGCAAAGAACAGGCCGTAGCCCGGCTTGGCGCGGAAATCGGCCCAGCCGCGGCGCAGCGCTTCGGGCAGCATGGAAAGAGTTGCAGCGTGCAGCTCCGGCACACCTAAGGGCTTCTCAATGGTCATTGCGGCCGGTCCTCCCCTTCCCTGCTGCTGCCGCGGCGCCCCGGTGGGAAGTCAAGCGAGTCGGAAACGCACTCGGCCCGCCCAGATTAGACGGGGCGGGCCGGAGTTCAAATGTATGCGAAATGTATCAATTCACCGCGTCCGCTGCACGGTGGCAGCGGCGGCGGTCAGTCGTCGCCCTGCGCTTCGGAGCGGCTCTTGCCGGAGACCTTCAGCGCCAGTGTCGCGGCCATGAAGCCGTCGAGGTCGCCGTCGAGCACACCCTTGGTGTCCGAGGTTTCGTAGCTGGTGCGCAGGTCTTTCACCATCTGGTAAGGCTGCAGCACATAGGAGCGGATCTGGTTGCCCCAGCCGGCATCGCCCTTGGCCTCGTGGGCCGCGTTGATCTCCGCGTTGCGGCGGTCGAGCTCCTGTTGGTAGAGCCGCGATTTCAGCGCTTTCATGGCGATGTCGCGGTTCTGGTGCTGGGATTTCTCGGACGAGGTCACCACGATGCCGGTCGGGATGTGGGTGATCCGCACTGCCGAGTCGGTGGTGTTCACGTGCTGGCCACCCGCGCCGGAGGAGCGGTAGGTGTCAACGCGGATGTCGGCGGGGTTCACCTCGATCTCGATGTTGTCGTCCACCACAGGGTAGACCCAGACCGAACTGAAGGAAGTATGCCGCTTGGCCGCCGAGTCATAGGGCGAGATCCGCACCAGACGGTGGACGCCGGACTCCGACTTCAGCCAACCATAGGCGTTGTGGCCGGAGATCTTGTAAGCGGCGGACTTGATGCCTGCCTCTTCGCCCGCGCTTTCCGATTGCAGCTCGACCTTGTAGCCCTTCTTCTCCGCCCAGCGGACGTACATGCGGGCGAGCATCGAGGCCCAGTCGCAGCTCTCCGTGCCGCCGGCACCTGCGTTGATCTCCAGGAAGGTGTCGTTGGCGTCGGCCTCGCCATCGAGCAGCGCTTCGAGTTCCTTCTCGGCGGCTTTCTCCTTCAGGGCTTTCAGCGACTCCTCGGCATCCTTGACGACTTCGGCGTCCTCTTCCATCTCGCCCAGCTCGATCAGTTCGATGTTGTCGGAGAGCTCCTGCTTGATGCCCTTGTAGGTGTCGATGGCATCGACCAGCGACTGGCGGTCGCGCATCAGCTTCTGCGCGGCCTCCGGGTCGTCCCAGAGATTGGGGTCCTCGACCCGGGCGTTGAACTCCTCCAGCCGGTATTCCGCCGTCTCCCAGTTCAGCCGCTGGGCGAGCAGCTCCAGCGACTTTTCGATTTCTGCCACGATGTTCTGGGTCTCGGCGCGCATGGCGTTTCCTTGCATTCACTGCTTTGGAGCGGGTGTAAACCAGTGCAGCGCCGCGGGCAAGCGGCGCTGCGGACGCGGACGGCGTCAGGGCGGCGGGCGGCAGGCTGTGGCCCTCCCCTGCCCTGCCCTGCGAGGCTCAGTAAAGCCCGCCCGAACTGATGGTGCCGAAATTGGCCTTCGGTCCCAGCACGGCGGTGCCGCCGCTGGAAGTGGTGACCTTGCGGCCGGACTGCTCCACCTCCTCGACCAGCGGCAGGTTGGAGCCCATCGCGAAGCCGCCGTCGAAGGCCATGCCAAACATCGGCTCGGCGCCGTCGCGGAAGTACTCTGCCACCACGTAGTCGCCGGAGGCATCATCCGGCAGGCGGGCGCCGGTGAAGCGGTCGATCTTGATGAAATGGCCGCCCTCCGGCACCTCGAAGGGGCCGCCGCCGAATTTCTCCACCGCCTTTTCCATGAACTGCTGGAACACCGGGCCGCACATGGTGCCGCCATAGGCGCCGCGGCCCATCGGGCGGGGCTGGTCATAGCCCATGTAGCAGCCCGCCACGATGTTGGAAGTGAAGCCGACAAACCAGACATCGCGGGAGTCGTTGGTGGTGCCGGTCTTGCCCGCGGTGGGCACCGGCAGGTCGATGACGCTGGAGGCGGTGCCGCGGTCGACCACCCCTTTCATCATCGAAGTGAGCTGATAAGCGGTGACCGGATCCATCACCCGCTCGCGGTCGGCGACAATGCGGGGGGCCTCGCCCGGGGCCAGGCCGGGGACTGCACAGTCCACGCATTCGCGGTCGTCGTGACGGTAGATGGTGCGGCCAAAACGGTCCTGCACCCGGTCCACCAGCGTCGGCTGCACCCGCTCGCCGCCATTGGCGAACATCGCGTACGCCGCAACCATCTTGTAGAGCGTGGTTTCCTCCGACCCCAGCGAGTTCGCGAGGAAGGTGCCCATGTTGTCGTAGACGCCGAAACGCTCGGCATAGCCTGCGACCACCGGCATGCCGATTTCCTGCGCCAGGCGGATAGTCATCAGGTTCCGGCTTTTTTCGATGCCAGTGCGCAGGGGGGTCGGACCGTAGAACTTGTTGGAGGAGTTCTTGGGCCGCCACAGGCCCTGCGGTGTGTTGATCTCGATCGGAGCGTCGACGACGATGGTCGCGGGGCTGTAGCCGCTGTCGAGGGCCGCGGCGTAGACAAACGGCTTGAAGCTGGAACCCGGCTGGCGCAGCGCCTGGGTGGCACGGTTGAACACCGAATGCTGGTAGGAGAAGCCGCCCTGCATGGACAGAACGCGGCCGGTGTTCACGTCCATTGCGACAAAGCCGCCCTGCACTTCCGGCACCTGCCGAAGCGACCAGTGGCTGAAGGCGCCATCGGCGTCTACGGCGCGCACCAGCACCACGTCGCCGCGCTTGAAGTTGTCCTCGAAGCTGCCCTTCATCCACTCGATGTCGGAGCGCGGCACCGTGCCGGTGCCCTCCTGCTTCTCGACGCCGACGGTCAGCGCCTCGCTGCCCACCTCCAGCACCACCGCGGGCAGCCACTCGCCGCCGAGCGCGATGTCGCGCGGCACATCGGCCCGGGCCAGCGCGCCGCGCCAAGTGCTTTCGTCCTTGAGCTGCGCCTCTTCCAGCGTGACGCCGGTGCCGCGCCAGCGGCCGCGGGACCGGTCGTATTCCTCCAGCCCCCCGCGCAGTGCCAGCGCGGCTTCGGCCTGCATTTCCGGGTCGATGGTGGCGCGCACCGAGAAGCCGCCGGTGAAGAATTCGCCCTCGCCGAAATCCTCGGTCAGCTGGCGGCGGATCTCGTCCGTGAAATAGTCGCGCGGGGGCAGCGCGGTGCGGAAGCTCTGGAAATCGCCGTTCTGCACCGAGCGCAGGGGCTGCGCGACCTCCGCCTCGTAGACCTCCTTGGAGATATAGCCGTTCTCGCGCATCTCGCGCAGCACGTAGTTGCGCCGCGCCAGCAAGCGGTCCTTCTGCCGGACCGGGTGGTAGTCCGACGGCGCCTTGGGCATCGATGCCAGCGTCGCCGCTTCATGCGGGGCAAGCTCGCCCAGGGTCTTGTTGAAATAGGTCTGCGCCGCGGCGGTGACGCCGTAGGAGTTCTGGCCGAGGAAGATCTCGTTCATGTAGAGTTCGAGGATCTGCTCCTTGTCGAGCGTTTCCTCCAGACGGGTGGCGAGGATGATCTCCTTCACCTTGCGTTCCGCCTTGCGGTCGCCGTCGAGCAGGAAGTTCTTCATTACCTGCTGGGTGATAGTGGAGGCGCCGCGCACGTTTTGCCCGCGCGAGCGCACCGCCTCGGCCGCGGCAGCGAGGATACCGCGGGCGTCATAGCCGTTGTGGGTGTAGAAGTTCTTGTCTTCAGCCGAAATGAAGGCCTGCTTCACCAGATCCGGGATTTCCTCCGACGGCGTGAACAGGCGGCGCTCCTTGGCGAACTCGTCGATCAGCTGCCCCTCGCCCGAGTAGATCCGGCTGATGGTGGGCGGCTGGTACTGCGCGAGCGACTCATGGCTGGGCAGGTCGCGGCCGTAGATCCAGAACACCGCCCCGATGGTCAGCGCAACCGCCGCCACACCAAGGGTAATGGTGCTGAAAATGGAGCCAAAGAAGGAGAAGATGTACCTGAGCACTGATATGGGCCTTTCTCGCGGGGTTCCGCCTATATAGGGGGCGCTGGTGCCCGGGTCAAAACGGGAAACAGCGGATCTATGCCGGGCTGTGCGGGAAAATCCTGGCACAGGTCCCTGCCCCTCGCTGCGGTCCCCGATGGGGAACGCCCGGGGCGGCGGGAAAGTTCCGCGCCGCCTGCTACTTGCGCAGAAGCGCCCTGCGCGCGTCATCCTGGGCGCGCCAGGCGATCAGCCCGTCGAGAACGCCGCGGGCGGCTTGGGCACGCCAGGCAGGGTCGGTGAGATTGCTGAGATCGCGGCGGCTGGAGAGGAAACCGATCTCCAAGAGAACCGAAGGAATGTCGGCCGATTTCAGCACCGAGAAGCCGGCCGAGCGCAGCGGGCGGTTGTTGACCGGTCTGCCCTGGCCGCGCAGGCCGTCGATCAGGGCGCGGGCCAGCGCGCGGCTGCGCGGGTGGGTCTCCTGCCGGGCCAGGTCCAGGAGCACGCCCGTCACCTCGTCATCGGCGCCGGTGAGGTCGGTGCCGGAGAGGAGATCGGCCCGCACATGCCGCTCGGCCAGTTTCGAGGACGCCGCGTCGGAGGCCTCCCGCGACAGCGTGTAGACGGTGGAGCCATGGGCGCGGCCCTCGGAGATGGTGTCGGCGTGCAGCGAGAGGAACAGGTCGGCACCCGCCTGATGTGCCAGCGCAATGCGGCGTTCGAGCGAGACGAAGTAATCCCCGTCGCGGGTCAGCTGCACTTCGAACTGGCCCGAGCGCAGCAGCACCTCGGCGAGCTCCTTGGCGAATTGCAGCATCAGGTGTTTCTCCACCACGCCGCTGCCGGTTTCCGCGCCCGGGTCGATACCGCCGTGGCCCGGGTCGAGCACCACGCGCAGGGGGGCGTCGCCGTCCCGCGGCGCGCGCGGCTTCAGCGGTTCGGGCGCAGGCAGGTCCCAGCGCGCATCCTGCGGGGCGCCTGCGGCAGCGGCGAAGTCCTTGGCCGCAACCGGCGCGAGGCTGAGCGAAAGGCGCGCGGCGGCGGTCACCGGGTCCACCGCCATCGCGGCGGTGGCAACCTGCATCGGCTCTGCGAGCTCCAGCACCAGCCGCGACCAGCCGGGCACGTAGGTGCCGAATTGCGCGGCACTGACGCGGCTGCCTTGCAGCAGGGCATCTTCCTTCAGACCGGTCCAGTCCACTTCCTGGAAATCGAGCACCAGCCGCGGCGGGCTGTCGAGGGTGAAGAGCCGGTAAGGCACGCCCTGGCTCAGCCCCAGCTCCACCGCGGCGCCCTCGCCTGCGTCGCTTACCCGGCTGGTTTCGGCGTCGATACGGGCCAGCCCGCTGAACCCCTGCGCCGCGGCGCCCTGAAGCGCCAGCGTCCAGATCAGCGCGGCGGCCATGAATAGTCTGCTCATCTGCATCCTCGTCCGGGACGGTTTGGTTTGGCCCGGTTATTGCTTGGCCCGCAGGATAGGCAAGTTCCGCCTGCTTGCAAAGCGGGTGGCTTCAGCCGCGGGCCGCCATGAAGGCCTTGAGGCGGGCCAGACCTTCCTCGATATCCGCGGTGGAGCGCGCATAGGAGAAGCGCAGCGTGGTGGCGCCGCGAACGGGGTCGAAATCCAGCCCCGGGGTCACCGCAACGCCCGCCTTTTCAAGGATTTCGGCGGCAAAGCTGCGGCTGTCCTGGGTGAGGTCCGAGACATCGGCATAGACGTAGAAGGCGCCATCGGGCGGCGCGATATTGGCAAAGCCCGCCTTGGGCAGCCCGTCGAGCATCAGAGCGCGGTTTTTCGCGTAGACGGCGAGGTTCTCGCGCAGCTCGTCCTCGCAGTCCATTGCCGCAAGCGCGGCCACCTGGCTCACGTGCGGGGCGCAGATGAACATGTTCTGGGCGATGCGTTCGACCACGCGGACGTGATCCTCGGGCACCACCATCCAGCCCGCGCGCCAGCCGGTCATCGAGAAGAACTTGGAGAAGGAGTTGATGACGTAACACTCGTCGGTGAGCTCGAGCGCGGTGACGGCCTTCGCCTCGTATTCGAGCCCGTGGTAGATCTCGTCGGAGATGAAGCTGGTGCCCGTCTCCTGGGCAGCGCCGATCAGCGCCCCCATTGCGTCCCGGTCCAGCATGGTGCCGGTGGGGTTGGCAGGCGAGGCGACCATCAGCCCGGCGAGGCCCTGCCCCGCGAGGTCCGCCGCGACCGGCTGGTAGCGGTTTTCCGGTGCGGTTTCGATATCGACCGGCGTCATGCCAAGCGCCTTAAGGATCTGCCGGTACGACGGATAGCCCGGCGCGCCGATGCCGACCCTGTCGCCGCTGTCAAACAGCGCCGTGAAGCTGAGGATGAAGGCGCCCGAGGAGCCCGGTGTCACCACCACGCGCCCGGGGTTCAAATCGACGTTGTACCACTCGCCATACATCTGCGCGATGCGCTTGCGCAGGGCGGGCAAACCCAGCGCCACAGTGTAGCCGAGCGCGTCGCTGCGTGCCGCTTTTTCCAATGCTTTCAACGCGCCCGCAGGCGCCCCGGTCGAAGGCTGGCCGACCTCCATGTGGATGATGTGGCGGCCCGCTTCCTCGGCCTTGCGGGCGGCTTCCATCACGTCCATCACAATGAAGGGATCGACCTCGGACCGGGTTGAGTTTCGCATGCTGATCTCCCATGGTGCGCGCATGATCTTTGACCGTTTCTTCCGGCTGGCGTCAATCCCGGCGCTTGCGGTTTGCGCAGTGCTTATCTGCCTTGCCCCGGCCGTGCAGGCAGCCTCGGTCCCGCTGTTGCGCGATGCGGATATCGAACACGGTCTGAACCGGCTGGCGGCCCCGGTGCTGCGCGCCGCCGGGCTCAACGCGCAGCGGGTGCGTGTGCTGCTGGTCAATGACCGCTCGTTCAATGCCTATGTCGTCGACAGCCAGACCATCTTCATCCACTACGGGCTGGTCCTGAAGGCGGACAGCGCCCGGATGCTGCAGGCGGTGATCGCGCATGAGGCGGCGCATATCGCCAATGGCCACCTGGGCCGGCGGATGCAGAACCTGCGCTCGGCCAAAGGCGCTGCCGGGCTGGGGATGGCGCTGTCGGTACTGGCAGCCGCTGCCGGTGCCGGAGAGGCGGCGGCGGGTATTGCGGTGGGCACGCAGACCTCCGCCCTGCGCGGCTTTCTCGCCCACACCAGGGCCGAGGAGGCCTCCGCGGACGCCTCCGCGGCAGATTACCTGCGCCGCGCGGGTATCAGCCCCAAGGGGCTGGCAGAGCTGCACCGGATCTTTGCCGGACAGGAGCACCTGAGTGCGGCAAGCCAGGACCCCTACATGCGCTCCCATCCCTTGAGCCGCGACCGGCTGCGCGCCGCGGAGGCCTATGCGGCGGCGCATGGCAGTGCGGGGCGGCCCAACGCGGAAGCAGATTACTGGTTTGCCCGGCTGCGCGGCAAGCTCTCCGCCTTTGCCCGGGCGCCGGACTGGACCCGGCGGCGTGCGGCAGGCGAACAATATTCCGATGTGCGGCAGATGCGCGAGGCGGTGGCCTCTCACCGCCAGAACAACCGCACCCGCGCACTGAAGGCAATCGACGGGGCGCTTGCGGCGCGGCCCAAGGATGCTTTCTACCACGATCTGAAAGGCCAGATCCTGATGGAGAACCGCCAGAGGCAGGCCGCGGCCGCCGCTTATGGCCAGGCCGCCCGGCTGGCGCCCCGCGATCCCTTGATCCTGACCGGGCTGGGGCGCGTCCAGCTTGCCGCGGGCAACCCCGCCGCGGCGCTGAAGACGCTGGAGAAGGCCCGCGCCATCGATTTCCGCAACCCGCTCCTGTTACGCGAAATGTCGCTTGCCTATGCCAGGACCGGCCAGACCGGGCTCGCGGCCCTGGTGACGGCGGAGCGTTATGCCCTTATGGGACGGCTGAAGGACGCCGGGCTGCATGCCAAACGCGCCAGCGCCCTCCTGCCCGCAGGCTCGCCCGGGTGGCGGCGCGCGCAGGACGTGCTGGCGGCCTACGAACACGTAAAGAAAAGGAAGACCAGATGACCCCCTTCATTCGCGCCGCCGCCTGCGCTGCCGCCGCGGCTCTCGCCGTTGGCGCAGCAGCTCCCGCGCAGGCCACCGACCTCACGGCGCTGAGCGCCGAGGAACGCGCCGCATTCGGCGCCGAAGTGCGCCAGTACCTGATGGAAAACCCCGAAGTCATCCTTGAGGCGGTGAACCTCCTGGAGCAGCAGCAGGCCCAGGCCGAGGCCGCCCGCGACGAGGCGCTGGTGGCGCAGCACTTGGAAGAGCTGGAGAACGACGGCTATTCCTGGGTGGGGGGCAACCCCGAGGGCGACATCACCCTGGTCGAGTTCATGGACTACCGCTGCGGCTACTGCCGCCGGGCGGCGCCGGAGGTGGAGAAGCTCTTGGAAGCGGATGGGAACATCCGCCTGGTGATCAAGGAATTCCCGATCCTGGGCGAGGCCTCGGTGCTGTCCTCGCGCTTTGCCGTCGCGACCAAGCAGGTTGCGGGCGACGAAGCCTACAAGCAGGTGCACGATGCGCTGATCTCGCTGGGCGGCGAACCCAATGAGGTGGCTCTGAAGCGGCTGGCCGAAGGGCTGGAATTGGACGCGGAAGCGATCTTCGCTCGGATGGACAGCGACGAGGTGAGCCGCGAGCTGCGTCAGACCCGGACGCTGGCACAGCAGTTGTCGATCTCCGGCACCCCGACCTTCGTGCTGGGCGGCGAGTTGCTGCGGGGCTACCTGCCCGCGGGTCAGATGGAAAGCATCGCGGAGGAGATCCGCGGCCGGCAGAGCTGAGCGCTGCATTGCGGCGGGGCACCGGGGCACCGCCCCGGTCCCCGGAGTATTCGCACAAAGAAGAACACGGCGGGGCCGCAGAGACTTACCGGCTTGTGAGGAGTGCAAATACCGCCTGCGCGCGGCAGAGCTAAGCGCGGCGCCAAGAGTGGCGGGACCGGGGTTCCGCCTTGCGCCCCGGAGTAAATTGCCAAGGTGACAACCCGGCGCCTGTTTGCGGCGGGCGGACACAGATCGGGGACCGGCCGGGAAGCCTGGCCGCTTTCCGGGTGAAACTGCCCGGGCTGCCTCGGCTCGGGCTACTCTGCCGCTTTCCCCGCCTCGGCCGCGTCGATTTCGGCGGCCTTCTTTTCGACCTCCTCGACGATGTGGTCGATCATCTGTCCGTTGGACATCTTGTGGCTCGCCTTGCCCGCCAGGTAGACCATGCCGGACCCCGCGCCGCCGCCGGTGAAGCCGACGTCGGTCATCAGCGCCTCGCCCGGGCCGTTCACCACGCAGCCGATGATCGAGAGGCTCATGGGCGTGTGGATATGGGCGAGCCGGCCCTCCAGCGCCTCCACCGTCGTGATCACGTCGAAGCCCTGGCGCGCGCAAGAGGGGCAGGAGATGATGTTGACGCCGCGGTGGCGCAGGCCGAGGGACTTGAGGATCTCGAAGCCCACCTTCACCTCCTCCACCGGGTCGGCGGAGAGGCTGACGCGCAACGTGTCGCCGATGCCCATCCAGAGGAGCTGGCCGAGGCCAATAGCGGATTTAATGGTGCCGGACATCAGCCCGCCCGCCTCGGTGATGCCGAGGTGGATCGGCGCGTCGGTGGCGTCGGCCAGCTGCTGATAGGCGGCGGCGGACATGAAGACGTCGGAGGCCTTCACCGAGATCTTGAAGTTGTGGAAGTCGTGGTCCTGCAGGATGCGGATGTGGTCGAGGCCGCTCTCCACCATCGCTTCCGGGCAGGGCTCGCCGTATTTTTCCAGCAGGTGCTTTTCCAGCGACCCTGCGTTCACCCCGATACGGATCGCGCAATTGTGGTCCCGCGCGGCCCGGATCACCTCGGCCACGCGCTTCTCGTCGCCGATGTTGCCCGGGTTGATGCGCAAGCAGGCAGCACCCGCCTCGGCGGCCTCGATGCCGCGTTTGTAGTGGAAGTGGATGTCGGCGACGATCGGCACCGGACTTTCGCGCACGATCTCCTTCAGCGCCTTGGCCGAGGCCTCGTCCGGGACCGAGATGCGGACCAGATCGGCGCCGGCTTCTGCCACGGCCTGGACCTGGGCGACCGTGGCAGCGACATCAGTGGTGAGCGTGTTGGTCATGGTCTGCACCGCAATCGGCGCGTCGCCGCCGACCGGCACATTGCCGACGTGGATCTGACGGCTCTTGCGGCGCTCGATATGGCGCCAGGGGCGGATATGGTTCATCGGCTTGCGTGTCCCGGCTGATCCTGGTTGCCCGCTAGATACGTGCTGCGGAGCCGTGCTGCAATGGGGGGGGCGGCATTCCGAGCCGCAATGGCGGTTTGAATTGCGGCCGCAGGGCTGCGCCGCGTCCGGGGATCACTCGGCCGGCGGCTCCGTCTGCAGCTGGGCGACCAGCGTGGCCAGCGCCTGGTTGCGGCTGTCCTGCAGGTCGGCGAGCTGGAAGCGGTCCGTAATCGCCTCCTGTGACAGCTCGATGTTCTTGGTGACCGCGCCACGCTTGCCAACCGGGCCGAAATGCTCCCCGT
Organism: Cribrihabitans pelagius; assembly: GCF_048820915.1. Classification (NCBI taxonomy): domain Bacteria; kingdom Pseudomonadati; phylum Pseudomonadota; class Alphaproteobacteria; order Rhodobacterales; family Paracoccaceae; genus Cribrihabitans; species Cribrihabitans pelagius. The sequence goes on from NZ_JBMERR010000015.1 coordinate 118,024, forward strand.
TGACGGCGAAGTAGATGGCGCTGCTTTCCCCGGTGCGCAGCTTGGGGGCGCCCTCGGAAAGCGGGATGGTAAAGCGCTGGCCTGCATCCATGATGGTCTCAAAGATGACGCTGCCGTCCGCCGCGGTGACCTGCACCCAGGACGGGCGCACCGCGACCATTTCGACGCTGGGGGCCACCTCGGCCACGACCTGCGGCATCGGCGGACCCTGCTCCGTCCCTGTGTCCCGGCCTGTCTTGAGGCCTGTCTCATGCGGCAGGCTGGCCTCGGCGAGCATCACGCTGGGCGCGGCGGGCGCTATGAAATTGCCGAGCGAGGCCGGATCGATGGTGGCGATGGGCGCATCGCGGGCGGCGAGCACCGGCACCTCCAGCGCCTGCGGGCGGTAGAGCCGGTCGAGCGCCTCGGCCGCCGGGTCCTGCGCGTTCGCGCCTTCGGCACCCGGCGCAGCCCCAGCCAGCGGGTCGAGATCGGCAAGCACCGCGGGAGTCTGTTCGACCGGCGCGAATTGCACCTGCTGCACTTCCTTCAGCACCGCCCAGCCGCCATAACCAATGCCGCCGATCAGCGCCGCCAGCACCATCAGCGAGCCGATGGCGCGCGGTTCGATCTGGCTGAGAAAGCCGCTTGGCACGGGCACGAAGGGGGTGTTGGGGGCGGTGAAAGCCTCGCCGCCGAGGCCGCGGCCGCTGGCCACCGGCGCCGGGCCCTGCTTGCGGCCCGAAGCCTCGGCCGACATGCCATGGGCGACGGAGAAGCCGCTTTCGCGGCAGAAGCCGGCAAAGGCCTGCTCCGGATCCATGCCGAGGTAGCGCGCGTAGGAGCGCACGTAGCCCGCGATGAAGCCGGGAGTGTCAAAAGCAGTGGGATCGCAGTTTTCGATGGCGGCAACATAGGAGGCCTTGATGCGCAATTCGCGCTGCACGTCGAGCAGCGACTTGCCCATCGTGGCCCGCTCCCCGCGCATCACGTCGCCCAGCCTGAGTTCGAAGTCGTCGAAGCCTTTCGGCTCTGGCGAAACGCCATTGCCCTTATGTCTGCGCTGAGTGAGGCGCCCGATCATGCCTGCTGTCCCATCAATGCCTGCCGCAACTGCCCGGGAGTGTCACGAGAATCAAAATGGCGACTCAAGTGCACTCTTTCATTGACAGCAGAATAACATACTCACCGGAAATTTACACCGATCAGTAGGTTAGCCGGCCAATTCGGCGCGATTCAGCGCACAATGCGACCACAATGCGTCCATTGCCCTAACCAAATGGTCAATTTCCGTCGGCCCGTGCACCGGCGAAGGCGTGAAACGCAGGCGCTCGGTGCCGCGGGGCACGGTGGGGAAATTGATCGGCTGCACGTAGACGCCGTAATCCTCCAGCAAGTGGTCGGAAAGCACCTTTGTATGCACCGGATTGCCGACGATCACCGGCACGATGTGGCTGCCGTGGTCAATAATCGGCAGGCCAAGCCCCTTGAGCCGCAGCTTCAGGACCTTGGCCTGGTCCTGGTGCTTGTCGCGCAGCTCCTGCGCCTGTTTCAGATGCGCAACCGAGGCCGCTGCCCCGGCCGCCACCGCGGGCGCCAGCGAGGTGGTGAAGATGAAGCCCGGCGCATAGGAGCGGATCGCGTCCACCATCTTGGCGGAAGCCGCGATATAGCCGCCCATCACGCCATAGGCCTTGGCCAGCGTGCCATTGATGATGTCGATGCGGTGGGCCAGCCGGTCGCGCTCGGTCACGCCGCCGCCGCGGGGGCCGTACATGCCGACCGCGTGCACCTCGTCGATATAGGTGAGCGCGCCGAATTCCTCGGCCAGGTCGCAGATTTCGGCGATGGGGCCGAAATCGCCATCCATGGAATAGACCGATTCAAAGGCGATGAGCTTGGGCGCGGCCGGATCGTCCGCCTCCAAAAGCTCGCGCAGGTGGCCGATGTCGTTGTGGCGGAAGATGCGCTTGGCACCGCCGTTGCGGCGCACGCCTTCGATCATCGACGCATGGTTCAGCGCGTCGGAATAGATGATGAGACCGGGGAACAGCTTGGGCAGGGTCGAGAGCGTCGCGTCATTGGCGATATAGGCGGAGGTGAACAGCAGCGACGCCTCCTTGCCGTGCAGATCGGCAAGCTCCGCCTCCAGCCGCTTGTGGTAGACCGTGGTGCCGGAGATGTTGCGGGTGCCGCCGGAGCCTGCGCCGGTGGCGTCGATCGCCTCGTGCATCGCGTCGAGCACCACCGGGTGCTGGCCCATGCCGAGGTAGTCGTTGCCGCACCAGACGGTGATGTCCTGCTGGCTGCCGTCGGGCCGGGTCCAGACTGCATGCGGGAACTGGCCTTTCTTGCGCTCGATGTCGATAAAGGTGCGGTAGCGGCCTTCCTCGTGCAGACGGCCGATCGCTGCGTCCAGTTTCGCGGTATAGTCCACCGGCTTCTCCATAGCATAGGTCCGGCCCGAAGGCGCGGGGCTGTGTAAACGGCACGGCCTGATCGCGACGGATACGGCCACATTCACTTCGGCGAATGATTATCCCAGACGCCGCATTTCTTCAACTGCATACGCCGCAGTGCGGGTGCGCGACTTTGATGCAGGTCAAATGGATCTTATCAATGCAGCGCCGCAGGAACCGCAAGGCCGGCCCGCGGCGGGCCGGAGGGCAAGTTTAGCGTAAACCGGCGCGCGAGGAAATGCGCTTGCGGCCCCTGCCCCGGCGCCACTGGCCCCTGCCGCAACCCGCTGCTAGGCTCGGCCGAACGCGCGCGCCGCACCGACGCGGCCGCGGCGCCACGACCCAACAGCAGGAGATGCACAGATGGCACTGAATGACGTTCTGGACCGGATCGACGCCGATCTCACCGCCGCGACGGAGCGGCTGATGGACCTGCTGCGCATCCCTTCGATCTCCACCGACCCCGCGTTCAAAGCCGATTGCGACCGCGCCGCGGGCTGGCTGGTGGCGGACCTGAACGCGATCGGCATCAAGGCCGAAAAGCGCGCCACTCCGGGCCATCCGATGGTAGTGGGCCATATCGGCGAAGACGGCGCGGAGGTGCCGCACGTGCTGTTCTACGGCCATTACGACGTGCAGCCGGTCGACCCTCTGGAGCTGTGGAAGACGCCGCCATTCGAGCCGCAGCTGGAAGAGACAGAGCACGGGCCCGTGATCCGCGGCCGCGGCGCCTCGGACGACAAGGGCCAGCTGATGAGCTTTGTCGAGGCCTGCCGCGCCTGGAAGGCGGTGAACGGCGCCCTGCCCTGCCGCATCACCTTCTTCTTCGAGGGCGAGGAGGAATCCGGCTCGCCCTCGCTGATCCCCTTCATGCAGGCCAATGCCGAAGAACTGAAGGCCGACCTCGCGCTGATCTGCGACACGTCGATGGTATCGCGCGGGGTGCCGTCGATCTCCTCGCAGCTGCGCGGCATGCTGAAGGACGAGTTCACCATCGTGGGCCCCCGCATCGACCTGCATTCGGGCCACTACGGCGGGCCCGGCCTGAACCCGCTGCGCGAAATCTCGCGGATTGTCGCGTCGTTCTATGACGAGGAGACCGGCCGGGTCGCGGTGGAAGGGTTCTATGAAGGCGTTCACGAGGTGCCGGAAGACCAGCTGCGCCAATGGCAGAGCTGCGGCTTTGACGAGGCCGACTACCTGAACTCGGTGGGCTACACCCAGGCGCATGGCGAAAAGGGTTACTCCACGCTGGAGCAGCAATGGGCCCGGCCGACGCTGGAGGTGAACGGGCTCTGGGGCGGCTACAACGGGGCGGGTTCCAAAACCGTGATCCCGTCGGAGGCGCATTGCAAGTTCACCTGCCGCCTGGTCGGCGACATGGACCCGGAGGCGCTGCGCGGAAAAATCCGCCGGCATGTGGAAGACCGCATGTCTCCGGACGCAAAGGTGCGCTGGGACAACGACCTGGAGGGCTCGCCCGCTGCGGTGATGAACACCACCCGCCCCGAATTCGAGGCCGCCCGCGGCGCACTGTCGGACGAGTGGCAGCGCGAGGCGGTGTTCTGCGGCATGGGCGGCTCGATCCCGATCGCAGGCTATTTCAAGTCGCTGCTGGACATGGACGCGATGCTCATTGGCTTTGCCAACGAGGATGACGCGATCCATTCACCGAACGAGAAATACGATCTCAAAAGCTTTCACAAAGGCATCCGCTCCTGGGCCCGCGTTTTGGACGCGCTGAGCCGCGAGTAACTGCCAAGCATCCGTGAAAAGGCAAACAACCGGCCCGGCGGCAGCGCCGGGCCGGTGCGTTTGGCGGATGAAGTTAACCGTTGGTTAGTCTGATTTTCCGATACTTCAGGCGATCGAAGCAGCCCGTACACAACCACCGGAGACAGGACATGCCGCACAGCAAGTTCAAACGCCCGCCCGGGTTCGAGGGCGTCCAGACCGACCCCGAGGAAAGCTATCGCGCCGGGTATCAGCACGGCGCCCGCGCCCTGCTGCGGTTCCTGGAAGCAGGCCGGCCTGGGGACCTGGACCGGGCCAAATCCTGGATCGAGTCCGAGCTGACGGGATGGCGCCACGACACCCAGGCGGAACCAGTGCCGCCGCCGCTGTAGCCTGGGCCGGAGGCCGCCGCACGGCTTGCGGGCCTGGCCGCTTTGCATCAGTCTGATCCCATGACTACAGAGATGTTGACGAACGGCCCCCTGCTGGAAGAAATCCTCGCGCTTGAGGAAAAGGTCTGGCAGGCCCTGATCGCGGGCGATCCGCAGGCCGACGGGCAGATGCTGTCCGAGGATTTCCTCGGCGTCTATCCCGGCGGGTTTTCGGACAAGGCAGGCCATTGCGGTCAGCTGAAAGACGGGCCGGTGATGGCAGAATACCGGCTGAGCGCGCCGCAGCTGCGCTGCATCACCGCGGCGGCGGCGCTGCTGAGTTACCGGGCGGACTGCCGGCCTGCAGGCAGCTCCGGCTGGAAGGCCATGCTGATCTCCTCGCTCTGGGAACGGCGGACCGAAGGCTGGATCAACAGCTTCAGCCAGGATACGCCGCTGGCGTAGCGGCCCCGCCTGCAGTCAGCGAGGACGCGTCTGCGCCCCGGGTCCCGGCCGCGCAGGCGGCACGGACAGGCGCTCCCGCCCCGAAGGGACAGCCGCGCAGTCTCCAGTCATGATCCCCGCGACAGGGCAAAAATGCTCCGCGCCGCCGGCGCGCCCTCGGGCTGCCGGGCCTGATGCACGGCGCATCCTGCATGCCGCCCCTCCTGCCGGCCGGCACGAAGCGCAGGGCTCGGACGGGCGCACCGCAACGCATATGGATTGGCATTTGCGCCAAGCCGGACGCAGGCCCTGTGCCCACCGCAACGCCGCAGGCGGCCCGGGAGTAAGGGGCACGCACAATCTGACACTGGGGAGAAAAGTGGCGCGGTTGACGGGGCTCGAACCCGCGACCCCCGGCGTGACAGGCCGGTACTCTAACCAACTGAGCTACAACCGCGCATGGGCCTTTCGGCGAACCTGTCCAGAGGGTCTCCAGAAGGTCTGTGTCCCCTCCGGGGCGGACCCTGAACGCCAGGGCAGCGGGCGAAAGTGGCGCGGTTGACGGGGCTCGAACCCGCGACCCCCGGCGTGACAGGCCGGTACTCTAACCAACTGAGCTACAACCGCATTATCGCCTTGCGGAGGACCGTTTCCGGCCCAAGTCCCCTCCGGAGCGGATCCTGTTTGACCCCAGGACAGGGCGGAGCAGTGGCGCGGTTGACGGGGCTCGAACCCGCGACCCCCGGCGTGACAGGCCGGTACTCTAACCAACTGAGCTACAACCGCTTGCTGCCCATCCAGCGTCGCCGCTGAATGTTGGGCTGTAATATTCTCAGGCCCGGGGCATCGTCAAGCGATGTTTTCCCTTTTTGTGAACTTTCCCGGAAAAAAATCCGCTCCGCCTCGCAAGTCCTTGCAATCTTTACCAAAACCGCACGCGTACTGCGCCCGGTAGGATCATTGCAGATGTCAACATGTGTGAGAGGGGATGGTGGGTGATGAGAGACTCGAACTCCCGACATCTTCGGTGTAAACGAAGCGCTCTACCAACTGAGCTAATCACCCGGTGACGGCGGATTTAGCCAAAGCCCGCCCTATGTGCAAGGGCAAAGCGCAAGTTTTTGCACCCCACTCGTCCCGCCTAGCGCAGCACGGTTTCCACGCCCTCGTCCAGCACATACACGCAGCCCTGCCCGTTCGGCAGCGCCGCCATCTGTGCCCGGTCCAGCCCGCAGGCGATGCCGCGCATCACCTGGCCGAGGAGCCCATGCGCCACCACCACCGAGGGCCCGGTGAGCGACGTCATGAAATCGAGGATGCGGGCGTGGAAGCTGTCAAAACCCTCGCCGCCCGGCGCGGCGCAGAACAGGTCGAGGTGCTGCGGGTTGGCGGAATGAACCTCCGGGTACGCCTGCGCCACCTCCTCCAGCGTCATGCCTTGGAACGCGCCGGCAAATGCCTCCGCCAGCCGGGGATCCGTGGTGAAGGGCGCGCCGCCTAGCGCGATGTCCGCGGTCTGCTGCGCCCGCCCCAGGGGTGAGACAAATGCGGGCGGACTGTCTTTCATGACATCGGCCATCAGCCCGGCCTGATGCCGCGCCTGCATGATGCCTGTATCGCTCAGGGCCGATTCCAGCTGGCCCTGAATACGCCGCTCGGCGTTCCACTTGGTCTGCCCGTGCCGCAGCAGCCAGATTCTCGGAAATTGCATGTGGCCTCCCTGCCTTGCCCGCTCAAGTGGTAGCGGCTGAGGGCGGCAAGCGGAAGGCCGCAAGCCCGGATCAAACGCCGCAGGATCGGAAAAAGCAAAAGGCGCTCGACCCTTGCGGGGAGCGCCCTTCAAATAATGGTGGGTGATAAGAGATTTGAACTCCTGACATCTTCGATGTGAACGAAGCGCTCTACCACTGAGCTAATCACCCGTGAGGCCGGTGTTTACAGCGAGTGTATCGGGTCTGCAAGAGGGATTTGCGAAGAAATTTGCCCCTGCAGAGGGATTTTTCGGGTCCCGGTTTGCGCCTGCGCGTCAGCTCGCGGGCAGCGCGTCGCGCCGGATCATCGTGCGCAGGGTGAAGCTGGAGCGGGTGTTGCGAATCCCCGGCACCCGCATCAGCCGCTGCTCTAAAAAACGGTCGAAATCGGTAAGATCCGCGGCCACCACCCGCAGGAGGATGTCGCGGGTGCCGGTCATCAGGTAGCACTCCATAACCTGGTCGAACTGGCGCACGGCGTTCTCAAAGGCGATGATCGCCTCGGAGGCCTGGCGCTCCAGCTCCACCGCGACAAAGATCGTCACCGGCAGCCCGAGCTTGGCCTGATCCACCCGCGCCGAATAGCCGCTGATGACGCCGCTGTCCTCAAGGTTGGCAACCCGGCGCGCGCAGGGCGTGGGCGACAGGCCCACCTGCTCGGACAGCTCCGAAATTTTCAGCCGCCCGTTGCGCTGCAGTGCAGCCACGATCTTGCGGTCGATGGCATCCATAGGGATTTCCTCCAAAAGACCCGCCCAATTTATCCGATAGCTCCAAAACTGTCACGCGGGCGGGCTGCATTTGGTGAAAACCCGCGCCTGCCAGCCGCTAATATGGCGTCAATTGAGGAGGAGCTTTTCCCGATGACACTCTCTGCTGTGCCTTCTACCAGCCACGAGGAAATCTACCGCGTCGAAGACCCCGAGGTGGGGCTGACCGGTTTCATCGCCATCCATTCGACCCAGCTTGGCCCGGCGGCCGGCGGGCTGCGGATGCGCCCCTACGAGAACGAAGAAGCCGCGCTGACCGACGTCAAGCGGCTGAGCGAGGGGATGACCTACAAGAACGCCGCCGCGGGCCTGCCCCTGGGTGGCGGTAAGGCGGTGATCATCGGCGATCCCGCGAAGCTGAAGACGCCCGAACTGCTGCGCGCCTTTGCCCGCGCGATCGAGAGCCTTGACGGGCGCTACATCACTGCCGAGGACATGGGCATGAGCCCGGCAGACATGGCGACCCTGGCTGAGGAAACCCGTTTTGTCGGCGGTCTGCCGGATGGCGAATTTGCCAGCGGCGACCCCTCCCCCGTCACCGCGCGCGGCATCTTTAACGCGATCCGCACCACGCAGGCCCACAAGCACGGCAGCCCGGACCTGGACAGCGTCACCGTTTCGGTGCAGGGCCTGGGCAATGTCGGCTGGTACCTGTGCAAGTTCCTGCATGAAGCCGGCGCCAAGCTGGTGGTGACCGACATCGACGCGGGCCGGGTCGAGCGGGCCGTGGCCGAATTCGGCGCCCGCCCGGCGGGGCTGGACGAGATCTATGGCGTTCAGGCCGACATCTTCGCACCTTGCGCGATTGGCGGCATCCTGAATGCCGGGACCATCCCGCAGCTGAAGGTGAACATCGTCGCAGGCGGCGCCAACAACCAGCTCGCCACCGCGGAAGACGGCGCGGCCTTGCATGAGCGCGGCATCCTCTATGCGCCCGATTTCGTGGCCAATGGCGGCGGCATCATCAATGTCGCAACCGAGATCCTGAAGATTGCGGACCAGAAGGGCTTTGTCGCCGACAAGCTGGCGGCGCTCGATGCCACCATGGGGGCGATCCTGCGTCAGGCAAAGGCCGAGAACGTCAGCCCCGATGCCGTCGCCATCAACACAGTGCGCGCCAAGATGGCCGACAAGGCGGCCTGAAATGACCGGTAAGGCCGCCTGAGCCTTACAAGAGATCCACAGGGAGCGCCGGGGCGCGGCAACCGCACCCCGGCACCATCCCAAGGAAACATGCCCCGCAAGAAGGGCCAGAACGGAAGACAACAAAAAAAATACGGGCGGCCCGCGAGGGACCGCCCTTTTTTGATTTGCCTGGCTTTTGTCTTGCCTGAGCGAGCAGCCTGCCCCGGCAGAACCGGGGCAGCGCGGGATCAATGCGCGGTGGCGCTTGCGCCGCTTTCCGGGGCATCCAGGGCCGCCTTCTTGGCCGCAGCGGCTTCCTCGGCCTCTTCGTCCCATTCGATGGGCGTGGGCTCGGAGACCAGCGCATGTTTCAGGACTTCGGAGACGTGGGAGACGGGGATGATCTCCAGCCCCTCCTTCACGTTGTCGGGGATGTCCGGCAGGTCCTTTTCGTTTTCCTGCGGGATCAGCACCGTCTTGACGCCGCCGCGCAGCGCGGCCAGCAGCTTCTCCTTCAATCCGCCGATCGCCAGCGCGTTGCCGCGCAGGGTGACCTCGCCGGTCATGGCAATATCCTTGCGCACCGGGATCTGGGTCAGCACCGAGACAATCGAGGTCACCATGGCCAGACCCGCCGAGGGACCGTCCTTGGGAGTTGCGCCCTCGGGGACGTGCACGTGGATATCCAAGCGGTCAAAGCGCGGCGGCTTGATGCCCAGCTTGGGAGAAATCGAGCGCACGTAGCTCGACGCCGCCTCGATCGATTCCTTCATCACGTCGCCGAGCTTGCCGGTGGTCTTCATCCGGCCCTTGCCGGGCAGGCGCAAGGCTTCGATCGACAGCAGCTCGCCGCCGACGGAGGTATAGGCAAGGCCCGTGACCACGCCGACCTGATCTTCCTTCTCGGCGAGGCCGAAGCGGAACTTGGGCACGCCGAGGAAATCGTCGAGGTTGCCGGGCGTCACGGTGACATGCTCGGCCTCCTTCTTGACGATCTTGGTCAGCGACTTCCGCGCCACCTTGGCGATCTCGCGCTCCAGGTTCCGCACCCCCGCCTCGCGGGTATAGGTGCGGATCATCGCGGTCAGCGCCTCGTCGGTGAGCTCGAACTCCTTGGATTTCAGCCCGTGGTTCTTGACCTGCTTGGCCACCAAGTGACGGCGCGCGATCTCGCGCTTTTCGTCCTCGGTGTAGCCGGACAGCGGGATGATCTCCATCCGGTCCAGCAGCGGGCCCGGCATGTTGTAGCTGTTCGAGGTGGTCAGGAACATCACGTTCGAGAGGTCGTATTCCACCTCAAGATAGTGGTCCATGAAGGTGTTGTTCTGTTCCGGATCCAGCACTTCCAGCATCGCGCTTGCCGGGTCGCCGCGGAAGTCCTGGCCCATCTTGTCAATCTCATCGAGCAGGATCAGCGGGTTGGTGGTTTTCGCCTTTTTCAGCGCCTGGATGATCTTGCCGGGCATCGAGCCGATGTAGGTGCGGCGGTGGCCGCGGATCTCGGACTCGTCGCGCACGCCGCCAAGCGAGATGCGGATGAACTCGCGCCCGGTGGCCTTGGCAACCGATTTGCCCAGCGAGGTCTTACCCACGCCCGGAGGGCCGACGAGGCAGAGGATCGGCCCCTTCAGCTTGGCCGAACGCTGCTGCACGGCGAGGTATTCGACGATGCGTTCCTTGACCTTTTCCAAGCCGTAGTGATCTTCGTCGAGGATCTCCTGCGCCTTGTTCAGGTCCTTCTTCACGCGCGACTTGGTGCCCCACGGGATCGACAGGATCCAGTCGAGGTAGTTGCGCACCACGGTGGCCTCCGCCGACATCGGCGACATGTTCTTGAGCTTCTTCAGCTCCGCCTCGGCCTTCTCGCGCGCCTCCTTGGAGAGCTTGGTCTCGGCGATCTTCTCTTCCAGCTCGGCGATTTCGCCTGCGCCTTCCTCGCCGTCGCCCAGCTCCTTCTGAATGGCCTTCATCTGCTCATTCAGGTAGTACTCGCGCTGGGTCTTCTCCATCTGGCTTTTGACGCGGGTCTTGATCTTCTTCTCGACCTGCAGGACCGACATCTCGCCCTGCATCAGGGCATAGACCTTCTCCAGCCGCTCGCTGACCGAGAGGGTTTCCAGCAATTCCTGCTTGCGGTCGACCTCGATGCCGAGGTGGCCTGCGACCAGATCGGCAAGCTTGGCCGGCTCGGTGGTTTCACCGGCGGCGGCAAGGGCTTCCTCGGGGATGTTCTTGCGCACCTTGGCGTAACGCTCGAATTCGTCGCCCACGGTGCGCACCAGCGCCTCCGTGGTGGTGACGTCACCGGGCATCTCCGCGAGATATTCGGCGCGGGCCTCGAAGAAACTGTCGTTTTCAAGAAACTCGGTGATCTTCACGCGCACGTGGCCTTCGACCAGCACCTTCACGGTGCCGTCGGGCAGTTTCAGCAGCTGCAGCACATTGGCCAGCACGCCGGTGCGGTAGATGCCATCGGATTCGGGATCGTCCTCCGAGGGGTCGATCTGGCTCGACAAGAGGATCTGCTTGTCATCGGCCATCACCTCTTCCAAGGCGCGCACCGATTTGTCCCGGCCCACGAACAGCGGCACGATCATGTGGGGGAAGACCACGATGTCGCGCAGCGGCAGTACGGGGTAGGAGGAATTGAGTGGCTCTTGCATGCTCGGTCCTTTGGTTAGGCAAGACGGCCCGGCCCCGGTCTTCGGCAGCTTTAGCCCGTCTCCTCATTAGCTGTCTTTACTTGGTGCAGCGGCGGCAGCATTTCAACCGCTGCTCGTCAAGGCTGGGTGTCACCTTGCCCTCAGCAAGCCCGGACCACAAGCCGCAATTGGGCAAAGGGTGAGCGAAGCGCTAACGCCGCTGGGGGCGGCCCCGGCGCTTGACTGCCGGGGCGCTGAGCCCCCCGGCAGAGGTCTGTGTCTTCCGACGCTTGCCCCGGTCAGGCAGCGCGGGCCTGTTCCAGCGTCGGGTAGTCGATGAAGCCCTCATCGCCGCCGCCGTAGTAGGTGTCCGGGTTGCCCTCGTTCAGGGGGGCATCGGCTTCCAGCCGCGTGACCAGATCCGGGTTGGCGATGAAGGGACGGCCGAAGGCGACCATGTCCGCTTCGCCTGAGGCAACCCGCGCCATCGCGTCGCCGCGGTCGTAGCCGTTGTTGGCCATGTAGGGGCCGGTGAAGAGCTTGCGCAGGGTTTCATAATCGCCCGCGCGCGGGCTGCCCGCCTCGCCCTCGACCATGTGCAGATAGGCGAGCCCATAGCCGTTCAGCCGCTCGATGATGGGCGTGTAATGGCCCACCGGGTCGCTGTCGGAGACGCCGTTGAAGGTTGAGAACGGCGACAGGCGGACGCCGATGCGGCCCGCATCCCACACGCTGGTGAGCCCGTCCAGCACCTCGAACAGGATGCGGGCGCGGTTTTCGGCGGAGCCGCCGTAGGCATCGGTGCGGGTGTTGACGCCATCCTTCAGGAACTGCTCCAGCAGGTAGCCGTTGGCGCTGTGCAGCTCGATCCCGTCAAAGCCCGCTTCCTTGGCGTATTCGGCGGCATGCACGTAGTCGCGCACCAGGCGCTGGATGTCCTCCACCGTCATCGCTTTCGGCGTTGCGGTCGGCTCGAAGCCGTTGCGGGTGAAGGTCTGCGCCTCGGCGGCTTCGGCCACGGGGGCGACGGCCGGCACGCCTTCGGGCAAGAGCGAGTCATGGGTGATGCGGCCGACGTGCCAGAGCTGCACGGCGATCTTGCCGCCCTTGGCGTGGACCGCATCGGTTACCTTGCGCCAGGCCGCGGCCTGTTCGGGCGTGTGGATGCCGGGGGTCTGGATGTAACCCTTGCCCTCGGGGCTGATCTGGGTGCCCTCAGTGATGATCAGGCCGGCCCCGGCCCGCTGGGCGTAGTATTCGACGTGACGGTCCAGCACTTCGCCGGTCTTGTCATCGGCACGGTTGCGGGTCAGCGGCGCCATCACGACCCGGTTCTTCAGGTCAAGGGCGCCGGCTGAGTAGGCAGAAAACAGATCTTGGCTCACGACAGGTATCCTCCGGTCTAAGTGTCCAGCAACGGGAACGTTGCCGGGAGGACCTGAGCATTCTGCCTTGCTCTTTCAAGCGGCGGGCCGGCAGGGAAGCTGCCCGTCTGCGCACAGTGAGTGTTCGCAGGCGCCGTTCCGCCAAGCTTGACGTCCCCTGCCGGGGCGGTGCGCGGGTTCACAACCGCTCGATATCCCCCTGCGCGCGCATGCCGTGGAAGTCCTTCCGCCAGGCGTCGAAGGTGCCGGCCGCGATCGTATCGCGCATGCCTGCCATGATCTCCTGGAAGTAGTGCAGGTTGTGCCAGGTCAGCAGCATGCCCGAGATCATCTCGTTCGAGCGGAACACGTGGTGCAGGTAGGCGCGGGAATAGCTGGCGCAAGCCGGGCAGCTGCAATGCTCGTCCAGCGGGCGCGGATCGTCCTGGTGGCGGGCGTTCTTAATGTTCACGACGCCGTAGCGGGTGAAGGCCTGGCCGGTGCGCCCCGACCGCGAGGGCAGCACGCAGTCCATCATGTCGATGCCGCGCGCGACGGCGCCGACGATGTCGTCGGGCTTGCCCACGCCCATGAGGTAGCGCGGCTTGTCCTCGGGCAGCATGTCCGGCGCGAAGTCGAGGCAGCCGAACATCGCCTCCTGCCCCTCGCCCACAGCCAGGCCGCCGACGGCGTAGCCGTCAAAGCCGATCTTGGTGAGCGCCTCGGCGCTTTCCTCGCGGAAATCCTTCTCCAGCCCGCCCTGCTGGATGCCGAAGAGCGCGTGGCCCGGCCGGTCGCCAAACGCCTCGCGCGAGCGCTCGGCCCAGCGCATCGACAGGCGCATGGAGCTTGCGATGCGGTCGCGGTCGGCAGGCAGCGCCGGGCATTCGTCGAAACACATCACGATGTCGGAGCCCAGGAGCCGCTGGATCTCCATCGACCGCTCCGGCGTCAGCTCATGCCGGGAGCCGTCGATGTGGCTCTTGAAGGTCACGCCCTTCTCGGTGAGCTTCCTCAGCCCCGCGAGCGACATCACCTGAAACCCGCCCGAATCCGTCAGGATCGGCCGCTCCCAGTTCATGAACTTGTGCAAGCCCCCCAGCCGGTCAATGCGCTCGGCCGTGGGGCGCAGCATCAGGTGGTAAGTGTTGCCCAGAAGGATGTCCGCCCCGGTGGCGCGCACGCTTTCGGGCATCATCGCCTTCACGGTGGCGGCGGTGCCCACGGGCATGAAGGCAGGGGTGCGGATCTCGCCGCGCGGCGTGTGGATGACGCCGGTGCGCGCCTTGCCGTCCCGGGCCTTCATTTCAAAGTTGAAAAGCTCTGCCATCTCGTGTTCCTGCGTTTCTTCTGTACCCTCGGGGGCGTGATTCCCCCTAATGCCAAGGAGCCATGCGCATGTCCACCGATGACCAGCCAACGCAACCGGCGCCGCTGCTGGCGCCGCAGTTGACACTGGGCTGGGAGGAATGGATCAGCCTGCCCGATCTAGGCCTGCCCGCGCTGCGCGCCAAGGTCGACACCGGCGCGCGCACCTCGGCGCTGCATGCCACCGAGATCGAGACCTTCGGCCCCGCCGGCGCGCCCCGGGTGCGCTTCATGGTGCACCCCATTCCCGGCCAGTACGACCTGGAGATCCCCTGTTCGGCACTGATCTCGGACCGGCGCGAGGTGACGTCTTCGAACGGCGAGAGCGAGATGCGGTTTGTGATCCGGACCGCGCTGGAGGTGGCGGGGCAGTCCTGGCCGGTGGAGCTGACCCTGACCGACCGGCGCGGCATGGCGAAGCACATGCTGCTGGGCCGCCAGGCGCTGGCCGAAAACGTGACGGTGGCGCCCTCGGAACGGATGTGCCAGCCGGAACTCGACTATTCCGTCTACGCCTCCGCCGACATCCGCCGGGTGGCGCCGAAGCGGGTGCTGCGCATTGCCGTGCTCAGCCGCGAGAGCAGCTATTCCACCCGCCGCCTGGTCGAGGAGGGCGAGAAGCGCGGCCATACGGTGGAGGTGATCGACACCACCCGCTGCTACATGGCGATCAACGCGCTGGCGCCGGAGATCCATTATGACGGCAAGCGCCTGCCCCGCTATGACGCGGTGATCCCGCGCATCGGCCCATCGGTCACGCAATACGGCACCGCGCTGCTGCGCCAGTTCGAGGCGCTGCACACCTATTGCGTCAACGGCAGCGCCGGCATCACGGCGAGCCGTGACAAGCTGCATGCCCACCAGATGCTGGCGCGGCAGAAGATCGGCATGCCCGCCACCGCCTTTGCCGCCTCCCCCAAGGACACCCGCAGCCTGATCGACATCGTGGGCGGCGCGCCCCTGATCGTGAAGCTGCTGGAAAGCACGCAAGGCAAAGGCGTGGTGCTGGCCGAGACCCGCAAGGCGGCGGAATCGGTGATCACCGCCTTCCGCGGGCTGAAGGCGAACTTCCTGGTGCAGCAATTCGTAAAGGAGGCCGCGGGCGAGGATATCCGCTGCTTCGTGGTCGGCTCCAAGGTGGTGGCGGCGATGAAGCGCTCGGGCGCGGAGGGCGATTTCCGCTCCAACCTGCATCTGGGCGGCAGCGCCGAGATGGTGCGCATCAACAGGGAGGAGCGCGCCACCGCAGTACGCGCCGCCAAGGCTTTTGGCCTCGGCGTGGCGGGGGTGGACCTGTTGCGCTCGGAAACCGGGCCCAAGGTGCTGGAAGTGAACTCCTCCCCCGGGCTGGAGGGGATCGAGAAGACCGCAAAGAAGAACATCGCCGGGCTGATCTACGATGAGATCGAGGACCGTGTCCGCCCCACTCCCCTGCGGCGCAAACCGCCCCGCGGCTGAGGCCGCCGCGCCTGCTCTTGCAGCTCCTGATCCGCGGTTTTGCTTGACCTTCCCTGCGCGCGCGCATGATCCTGCGCGCAGGGATTTGAAACAGAAAGAATATTCATGACCGAAGACGACCTGCTCGGCCTGCTGTCCGGCAATCTTCTGTTCCTGCTGGGCGCACTTCTGCTGATCATCGTGGTGCTGAAGGGCATCCGCATCGTGCCGCAGTCGCAGAAATTCGTGGTGGAGCGCTTCGGGCGGCTGCATTCGGTGCTGGGGCCTGGCATCAACTTCATCGTGCCGTTTCTGGATGTGGTGCGCCACAAGATCTCGATCCTGGAGCGCCAGCTCCCGAACGCCACCCAGGACGCGATCACCCGCGACAATGTGCTGGTGCAGATCGACACCTCGGTGTTCTACCGCATCCTGGAGCCGGAGAAGACCGTCTACCGGATCCGCGATGTGGACGGCGCCATTGCCACCACGGTGGCGGGCATCGTGCGTGCCGAGATCGGCAAGATGGACCTCGACGAGGTGCAGTCGAACCGCGCCCAGCTGATTGCCCAGATCCAGACCAGCGTCGAAAGCGCGGTGGATGACTGGGGGATAGAAGTGACCCGGGCCGAGATCCTCGACGTGAACCTCGACCAGGCGACGCGGGATGCGATGCTGCAGCAGCTGAACGCGGAACGCGCGCGACGCGCCGAGGTGACCAAGGCGGAAGGCCAGAAGCGCGCGGTGGAACTGGCCGCCGACGCCGAGCTTTACGCCGCCGAACAGACCGCCAAGGCCCGCCGCATCCAGGCCGATGCGGAGGCCTATGCCACCAGCGTCGTTGCCAAGGCGATCCGCGAAAACGGGCTGGAGGCAGCGCAGTATCAGGTCGCCCTGAAACAGGTGGAGGCGCTGAACGCGCTGGGCGCCGGCGAGGGCAAGCAGACCATCCTGGTGCCCGCCCACGCGCTGGAAGCCTTTGGGGATGCCTTCAAGCTGCTGAAAGGCGCAAAGGGATGAGCGCGGCGCCCATCTGGGCCCTGTGGTGGGTGTGGTGCGCCGCCGCCCTGCTGCTGGCCATTCTGGAGGTGCTGGTGCCGGGGTTCATCTTCCTCGGTTTTGCCATCGGCGCCGCCGGGACCGGGCTGCTGCTGGTCTTCACCAGCGGCTGGAGCCTGCCGCTTCTGATTTTGATCTTTGCCGCGCTGTCACTGGCCGCATGGCTGATCCTGCGGCGGCTGTTTGCGGCGCCCAAAGGCCAAGTGAAGACCTTCGATCGCGACATCAACGACTGACCGCCGCACCGCATTCTGCCCCTCCGCAGCGGCCATCACGCGCGGCGCTGGTCAGAATCGGAAACCGATCCCGGCCAGCAGGCTATGGGTGGTGGCGTCGTGGCGGAAGTAAGTGGCGCTGCCCGGGCTGCCGCGTTCGAAATCCACTCCCAGCCCGCGGTACATCACGTAGATCGAAGCGCGCTTCCAGCGGTGGTAGATCAGCCCGCCCATCACCGACCAGCTAAGGTCCGACCCGGCGCCGAAGCCGCCGATGTCGCTCTCCAGCGACAGGCTGTAGTCTTCCGACAGGCGGCGCTGCCAGCGCAGCCCGGCCATCGGCTCGGTCCAGGAGGCCGCCTGCCGCGCCGGGCCGGCCTCCACCCCCACCTCCCAATGGCGCAGCCCTGCATAGGCGTCGAACCGGTCCCAGTCCTTGCCGAAGCGGTAGGTGACCGCCGCCTCCGCAATGCGCTGGTCATAGGCGACCTGCAACGGCCCGGCGGTGCTGTCCGCATCCTGTTCCGCATCCAGCACCGCATAGCGCAGCATCACCCCTGCCCCGCCGGCATGGCGGGCCTCGAACTGGAGCATACCGCCCGCATCCAGATTGCGCAGCGGATTGGCGGCCCTGAGCGACAAGTCTCCCCCTGCCCAGCCCAGCTCGGTCCGCCCCTCCACGGAGGGCGCCACCAGCATCGGCGTGACCTGGAACGCCCAGAAGCTCTGTGCCTGCGCCCGGCTGGCCGCCGCCGCGGCCAGAACCAGCCCGGCAGCGGCGCAGAGGCAGGCAGATAATGCAGGCATGGCGTTCCCCCGTCCGGCCGCGGCCTTTGGCACGGCGGCCACAAATGGTTGACACCGCGGGAAGGTCCGGCTCCGCGGCAGGGGGGCGTCTATATCTAGCCCGGGGCCCGGCACTGGGCGAAAACCTCACGCCAAAGTGATTAACGCCGCAATTTGCTTCGCCGCCGCCGCCTCCCGCCTGCAGCCCCACTGGACGCCGCCCCTCCGATTTCCTATATAAACCGTCGGGAAACCAGACTGGGACCGATATGACCAACGCCTCCGAACCGCTCGAAGGGACGCCGCTGATTGCGCCCTCCACCGTCAGCCACCCGCTCTACGACGCGGTGGCGGATGCCTGCCGCTCCGTGTACGACCCTGAAATCCCGGTCAATATCTACGAGCTGGGGCTGATCTACACTATCGACATCAACGAAGAAAACGACGTGAAGATCATCATGACGCTGACCGCGCCGGGCTGCCCGGTGGCGGGCGAGATGCCGGGCTGGATCGTCGATGCGGTCTCGCCGGTGCCGGGGGTGAAAAGCGTCGACGTCCAGCTGACCTGGGAGCCGCCCTGGGGCATGGAGATGATGTCGGACGAGGCGCGGCTGGAACTCGGCTTCATGTGAGGCCCGGCCGCGGTGCGGAACCAGCGCGGCCGGACAGCCCGGCGCGCCGCATTCCGTGCCGTGCCGCCCTTGAGCTGATGAGGGTACGCGCCTAGATTGACTGTAACGCGCGAATTTTTGGAGACCCGGATGTTTGGAATTCCCGGCAAGCAGGCTGTGACCATAACGCCCAAGGCGGCGGCACAGATCGCCAAGCTGATGCAGAAGGACGGCCATGCCGGGCTGCGCATCGGCGTGAAGAAAGGCGGCTGCGCCGGCATGGAATACACCATGGAATATGTCGACGAGCCCGCGCCCAACGACGAGGTGGTGGAGCAGGACGGCGCCCGCGTGCTGATCGCGCCCATGGCGCAGATGTTCCTCTTCGGCACCGAGATCGACTATGAGGTCTCGCTGCTGGAAAGCGGCTTCAGGTTCAACAACCCCAATGTGGCCGAGGCCTGCGGCTGCGGCGAATCCATTTCCTTCAAGGAAGTCCCCGGCAGCTGAGCGGACCGCGCCGGGGAAGGACCTGAGATCGGGGCGGGGATCACCCCCGCCCCTTTTCATGCTGCCGTCTCCTCTCCCCCCCCGCAGGCAGTGGCGAATTGCGCGAACCCGCACGCAGTGCTACCACCTCCACCAGACACAACAAGCGGAGGCGGAGATGCGGCGGAAACTGGCAGCAGGCAACTGGAAGATGAACGGCACCGGCGCGGAACTCGCCGAGCTCAAGGCGCTGGCAGAGCAGCACCCGCAGCCTGGCGCAGAGGTGCTGATCTGCCCGCCCGCCACGCTCTTGTCGCGTGCGATGGCGGCCGCCGAAGGCAGCGCGCTCAGCGTCGGCGGCCAGGACTGCCACCCCAAGCTCTCCGGCGCCCATACCGGCGACATCAGCGCCGCGATGCTGAAAGAGGCCGGCGCCGCCTCAGTGATCCTCGGCCATTCGGAGCGCCGCGCGGACCATGGCGAAAGCGACGCTTTGGTGCGCGCCAAGGCTGAGGCTGCGATTGCCGCGGGCCTCACCGCCATTGTCTGCCTGGGCGAGACGCTGGCGCAGCGCGAGGCGGGCGAAACCTTGACCGTGGTCACGCGCCAGCTCGCAGGCTCGGTGCCGGAGGGCGTCATCGGCGCCAGCCTGGTCATCGCCTACGAACCGGTCTGGGCCATCGGCACCGGCAAGGTCGCCTCGCTGGGGGAAATAGCGGAGGTCCACGACGCCCTGCGCGCCGCCCTGGCGGAGCGCCTCGGACATGAGACCGCCGATGCCATCCGCCTGCTATACGGCGGCTCGGTGAAGCCGGGCAACGCTGCGGATATCTTCGCCGTCTCCAACGTCGACGGCGCGCTGGTGGGCGGTGCCAGCCTGAAGGCAGCGGATTTCTCGCCCATCGTCGCGGCGCTGGAAGCGAGCTGACCGCGCCTGGCGGCGCGTGCCTCCGGCGGGGGTACTTGCAGTCAGAAAGTGGCGCGGGCCTGGCCTTCTCCTGAAGCCGCTATCTGGCCGGAAATACCCCGGGGTGAATTGGCCGACAGGCCAAGAGGGGCAGCGCCCCTGCGCTGCCGGAACAGCAAAACGCCCCGGAGTTTCCGGGGCGTTTTCTTTTGTTCAACGGGCCATAGGCATCTAGGCTCAGGACTCATAGCCAGTATATGACGAGGGCTGCCAACGCGATTGCCGACAGAAAGACCTTGGGGCACCTGTCGTAGCGGGTTGCCGCGCGCCGCCAATCCTTCAGTCTTCCGAACATGATCTCAATGCGGTTACGTCGTTTGTAACGGCGCTTGTCGTATCGAACTGTCGTCTTTCGTTGCTTTCGACCTGGGATGCAGGCGCGTATCCCTTT